>NZ_JANIAG010000017.1:0-52471 GCF_028682155.1 Pseudomonas sp. 39004 | reverse complement strand
CGACATGACACCAACTATCGGTACATGGTTATTTACCCTGCTTGCACAAACCAATATACGTTCAGTTTACAGCTGAGTGAGACAGTAGGGAATTTCCTACAAACATCTGGCTCAGCATCGCACCACCCAGAGAAACTACTTAGCACGTTGACCTCTATAAACAATGAACGCACGAACGCCACGGTAGGCATTTGATTAATTTTTGGAGCGCGCAGCACGCAATGGACAGGCCCGATGAAGACATACGTCGAAAACAAGCCGATATCGCGCTAAGCAGCGCACACCCGTACGCCTACTTCCAGCTACTGGGACTGATGCACCCGTTGTACGAGGATGTCTCGAACAGCGCCCCCCTGTCCCCAGAGGCCCGGCGCCGATTAAGCAGGCGAGTAGTAGCAGTTAGAAGTTATTCAACACATTATGAAAGAGTTCCTTTATGAAACGACGTCAATTTTTTATGGGTAGCGCGCTTGCATTGGCTTCAACAGCATCTCCTCTGTTCTTAAGAAAACTGGCAGATGCCTCACCACAGCAGAAGGCAGCGAGGCTACCAATAATGCCCACTTGCCCAACGGACGGCGAAGCGATCAAGCTGATCAATGCACAGATGAGTCGTATCGCCGGTGTCCATGCGTGTACCCGTCCATTCCGCCACGCGGGGCCGCGCATAGAAGCAGAGCTGCTGGGAAGCAAGCTTGTGGTACACAATTATGGGCATGGTGGTTCTGGTTGGTCACTCTCCTGGGGTTCAAGTATGCAAGCATTACGCATGGCACAGGCAGCGACGCCTGGGCTGCGTACCCTTGGTGTTATCGGGTGCGGCCCGCTTGGCCTTACTTCTGCGTTATTGGCACAACACGCGGGTCTGTCTGTACGTATATACGCAAAGGCCCTACCACCGAACGTGTCATCCATGGGAGCCACCGGATTATGGTCCCCGGATTCGCGCTTCTGCGACCTGCAACATGAGGCTGACTGGGCGGCACGCTGGAATGAGATGGCTAGAACTTCATTCGATAAGTATCAGCAAACGGCGGGTTTGCCAGGCAGACTAGTCGAATGGTTCAATGGTTATAAACTCTCCGATACACCATTCCCGGTTAAAGACCTCTACGGCTCGCCTCCACAAACAAAAGATGAAGACGAGCCTGAGTATGCTAGGTTTGCAAACGACTTCCTGCCGCCGCAGATAGATCTGCTTCCTGGCGGTCACCCGTTCCCAACCCGATACGCGCGGTGCTGGACCAGCTTGATGTTCAACATCACGCCCTATGCGAGTAAGCTGGTGGCTGATTTCTTGGCCGCTGGTGGAAAGGTTGATATCAGGGCATTCAACCATCCAAACGAGCTGCTGACATTGCCAGAATGCACCTTTATCAACGCTACCGGTTACGGTGCCAAGGCGTTGTTCAATGACGAGACCGTTATTCCTGTGCGCGGGCAAACAGTGCGTTTGATGCCGCAGCCGGAGGTCATCCACGGATTAAGAGCTGAACAGTTTCTCGTCATGCCGCGTCGTGACGGATTGATCGTGCAGAATATGGACGAAACAGGGAACTTCAACAATAGCAACGATGCGCCAGACCTTGTTGAGGCCAAGGCCATTCTTGAGCAAGCTGCAACGTTTATCGCACGCATTGGATAGTTGCATCGCATTGGGTACTGGTCAACTTGCCGCACGCTGCGTCACGTTGAACCGTGGAAGCCGAACCCGCTCGCGTTCTGCATCCCCTGAGCCAGGAGATCTATCAACGTCATGGTGATCCAGCCTGATCGCCAGCGCTTCCCCGGCAGCGTCCATCGTTGAGTCGATCAAACCCAAGGAGAGCGCCTTCGGGTCGTGACAGGCTTCGTATTTCTCGAAGCCCCACCCCCGAGGCCTCCCAAGCTTCCTGAACCCGGCGTGTGCTATACCCCCCCTTCGTTATGGCACCCGAAACATCAACTCAGGCGCCGCTCTTCAAGCAACTTCACAAACATGCTCAAACTCCGCGAAACCGCGCCCCGCCGCCACACCAGCCACGTCTTCAAATATCGAAAATCTTCCGACATCGGCCAGGCGCTCACCGTGCTGCAGCCCGGCATGTTGTCGAGCATGCTGCGCGGCATCATGGCCAGCCCCGCCCCGGCGCTCACGCAGGCCAGCATCCCGTGATAAGACTCCATCTCATGGATCTTGCCCGGCACGGCCTGGTCCTGCACAAACCAGTTCTCGAAATGATGGCGGTACGAGCAGTTGGCGCGAAACGCGTAGATGCTCTCGCCGTTGACGTCCTGGGCACGGGTTACCGGTGCATGGTTGAGGGGCGCGATGACCATCATCTCTTCCTCGAACACCGGCATGCCCTCCAGGGTTGGATGCAGCAGCGGCCCGTCGACGAACGCCGCGACCAGGCGCCCGGACAACACCCCTTCGAGCATGGTGCCGGAAGGCCCGGTCGAGAGGTCGAGGTCGACCTTGGGGTAGCGCTGGTTGTACGCCGCCAGCAACGCAGGAATACGCACTGCCGCGGTGCTTTCCAGCGAGCCCAGGGCAAAGGTGCCCTGCGGGTCCTCGCCCGCCACGGTCAACCGCGCCTCGTGCACCAGGTCGAGAATGCGCCGGGTGTACTCGAGAAAGTTCCAACCCGCCGGCGACAGGCGCAGGCGGCTCTTCTCGCGGATGAACAGCTCTACGCCCAGGTCTTCTTCCAACTGCTTGATGCGCGTGGTCAGGTTCGAGGGCACCCGATGGATATGCTGCGCGGCAGCGCTGATGCTGCCCTGCTCGGCCACTGCCTTGAAGATTTCCAGTTGCACCAGGTCCACAGTCATTCTCCAAACGTGAATGTTTCGCTCATTATTATTCAGTTTTCATTAAAACCCTACACCACTAGTCTGGCGTCACTGATTAACAACAACGAGAGTGTCCGCCATGAGCGCGATCAGCAGCCTGACCCATGCCATCTCCCTCGACCCGCACAGCGGCGAGCAGATTGGCGCCTACCCCTTCGATACCGACGCCGCACTGGAAGCGGCGCTGCAACGTGCCAAGGTGGGCTATGGGCAATGGCGGCTGGTGTCGCTGGGTCAGCGCAGCGAGTACCTGCTTGCCCTGGCCAGCACCCTCGAAGCCAAGGCCGAAGCCTTTGCGCAGATGATCAGCCGTGAAATCGGCAAGCCGATCACGCAGGCCCGTGGCGAAGTGAGCAAGTGCGTGGGGCTGTGCCGCTGGTATGCCGAGCACGGCCCGGCCATGCTGGCAGCAGAGCCGACGCAGATCGAGAAAGCCCGCATCGAGTACCGCCCGCTGGGGCCGATCCTGGCCGTGATGCCGTGGAATTTCCCGGTCTGGCAGGTGCTGCGCGGCGCTGTGCCGGCGATCCTCGCCGGTAACACCTACGTGCTCAAGCATGCCCCGAACGTCATGGGCAGCGCTTACCTGTTGGGTGAACTGTTCAAGGATGCCGGCCTGCCGGAGGGCGTCTTCGAAGTGCTGAACGTGACGCCGGACGGTGTCACCCGCGCCATCAACGACCCACGCATTGCCGCCGTGACCCTGACCGGCAGTGTGCGCGCTGGCATGGCGATTGGTGCACAAGCCGGGGCCGCGCTGAAGAAGTGCGTGCTGGAGCTGGGCGGGTCCGACCCGTTCATCGTGCTGGCCGACGCCGACCTGGATGCCGCAGTCAAGGCGGCTGTCATCGGTCGCTACCAGAACACCGGCCAGGTCTGCGCCGCGGCCAAGCGCCTTATTGTCGAAGAGAGCATCGTTGAAGCCTTCACCCGCAAGTTCGTTGAAGCGACGCGCGCGCTGAAAGTCGGCAACCCGCTGGAAGACGACACTTACATCGGCCCGATGGCCCGCTATGACCTGCGCGACGAACTCGATGGCCAGGTCCAGGCGACCCTTGCCGAAGGCGCTACCCTGCTGCTGGGTGGCAACAAGGTCGAAGGCGTGGGCAACTTCTACGCACCGACCGTGTTTGCCAACGTCACCCCTGAGATGACCGCGTTCAAGCAGGAGCTGTTCGGGCCCGTGGCCGCGATCATCACGGCGCAGGATGCCGACCATGCGGTGGCATTGGCCAACGACAGCGAGTTCGGCCTGGCCGCGACTATCTACACGGCTGACTATGCTCTGGCTGAACGCATGACCGCGGCACTGGATACCGGTGGCGTGTTCATCAACGGCTACTGCGCATCCGACCCGCGCGTCGCCTTTGGTGGCGTGAAGAAGAGTGGTTTTGGCCGTGAGCTGTCGCACTTTGGTGTACGCGAGTTCACCAACGCACAGACGGTGTGGCTGGACCGTAACTGACCGGTGCATTGGGGCCGCCTTGCGGCCCCAATCACTTCAATCCCTGACCTGGTCTTTCACCCAGTCCAGCATCCCACCTGGCACGATCAGCTCATGCCGTGCCCGCGAACAGGCGGTATACAGGCCCGCCAGCATCCGTGCACGTTCGTTGCGATTGCCCGCCACCACCGGCGTGACCATCAGCTCCGGTGACACCATCACCCGGGCGAACTCCATGTTCTTCACGTCGCTCACCCGCCCCAGGAACAGCTTGGGCGCCTTGTCCCAGCGATAACGGCTCTTGGCCTTGGCAAAATGCTCTGGCGTATAGCCCTTGCGCAGCATGTTGGCCACCGCCACGAAGGCCTTGTCATCGCCCTTGTCCTGCTCCAGCGCCTGCCAGCTGGCGTAGCGGAACAACATGGGGTGGCGCGGCCGGGTGCCAAACCGGTACAGCTCGATGCAGTCCTCGACGAACAGCTCGAAATCCTTGCGTGCGCTCTTCAGCAGCACGAAGGGCACGCCTTGGTGAGTGAGGCGCTGGAACCAGCCAAACAGCCCCCATTCATCATCGACGATCAACGCCGTGGGCTGTTCCGGCACCGTGACGGTGTCGAAGAAGCTGACCCGGGTGTAGTGTTCGGCACTGCCACTGAACGCGGCCTGTATCTTGGCCGGGTGCGCCTGGATCAACGGGTTGAGCACGTTGTCCATCGCCGGCCCGGCGCGCAGCGAATGGTCGATGTAGCGCTGACGGATAAAGCCGCCATGGTGCGGGCTCAGGCCGTTGAGGTTCTGCAGCTCGTCGCCCAGGGTGATGACCGATTGCGGGCTGCGGTCCAGCACGGCGAGCATCGGCGCCGAAAGCTCGTGGGCCTCGTCGACGATGATGTGGGTGTAACGGCTGTCGATCACGTCCTGCGTCAACGACAGCAGTTTGACCCGGTGGTAATCACGCACTGGCAGCTGGATTTCCCGCGTTGATGGGCGGATCAGCTCCTGCCAGTACAAGCGCGCCTTCTCCAGCAGCACTTCCTGGTCCAGCGGCGAGGTGCCGGGCCCAGCCCAGGGCAAATGGTGCAACTGCAACTGGGCATCGCCGGTTCGGCAAAAACTGCGCACGGCCTTGATACACAAGGCCACGACATCGCGAGCGTCAAGCGGGCCGATATCGGGGATATTCAACCACTTCACCACCTGCGCTTCCTGCGGGCGCCAGGACAGCTTGGTGCGATACGGGTCGCGCAGGCGCCAACCATTACTGGTGAGGTCACGGTTGAGTAGTTCGTCTGCCAACTGCCCGAAGGTCAGCGCGGTGTAGGCCTGGGCATCCTTGACGCGTGCCTGCAATGCGCGCAGTTGGCCCTCGGTCAAGGCCAGCAGCAGCGTGCGCGGGGGGTCGAGCAAGCGGGCGAACTGATGGATCAGGAAGGTCTTGCCGGTGCCGGCGAAACCTTGCACCGCAACAGACTCGTCGACGCCGGAGAGAAACTCTCGCAGCAGGCGGTTTTGTTGATCACTCAACAAAAGGTCACTGGCCAATGAGGGCAGGTAGACCGGGTGCAGCGGCGTGACCTGCTGCCGGTAGCTGTCGGCAAAGCGGAAATTCCACTGGCCTTCGGCATCGAGCAACGTGTCGCTGTCGTACTCGACCTCGGTGGCCAGCAGGCCGATGCCATTCTCTCCCAGCATGCCCAACCCCATGGCGAACGCCTCGCGGTCGAAGTGCTGCGCCACCTGGCCCTGAAAGCGGCCCGGTGCGGCGGTTTCGACTTCGCTGGCGATGCGCACGATTTCGGCAAAGCGCCGTTCCTGTGCGTCTGCCGTCCCAATGGCCGGCTGGCGCGGCAGGTTCTGCACAAACAGCACTGCAGCCGCCTGCACAACACTGGCAGTTGAGAAAAAGTCGCTGGCAGCAGGCTCGCTGGCGAGACGGTCGGCTAGGTCACTGGGCAAAGGCAGGTAGAACATCGGGACCTCGGGTGGGAACAGCCCGGCACGATAACAACTTTCCGAGGGGTGTGCTGGGTTCAGTGTTGCCCTCAGCCCCTGCCCCGCTTCAGCGTTTCACTCGGCAACTCGCGGAACAACTGCCGGTAGCTTTCGGAAAACCGCCCCAGGTGCCAGAACGACCAGCGCATCGCCACCTCGGCCACCGTGACATCGGCCTGGCGCAGCAGGTCTCGGCGCGCGCCGTTGAGGCGGCGCAAGCGCAGCCAGTGCGCCGGCGGCATACCGGTGAACGCCTTGAACGCCTGTTGCAACTGGCGCAGGGAAACACCGGCCACGTCGGCCAGCGCAATCAAATTGAGCGTCTCTTCGGGGCAGTCCGCCGCCCACTCACTGACCCGGCGCATGATCTCGCGCGCTTCACTTCGCCTGCCCAGCGCACCACCGTCCAGGCGCTGGCAGGCACTGTCGAGAATGAACAGGCAGTCTTCCAGCAGTTGCTCGGCCAGCGCCTGCCCCTGCAACGGGCAATCGGCATGGCCCAGGCGGGTCAGGGTGGCGCTCAGCCAACTGCCGAACAACGCGTTCTGGCCACTGCCCAACGGCACCATGAACAGCCCGTCCAGGCGCTGGGTATCGAGACCATGACGGGCCAGGAACGCCTGGTCGAACACCACCGCCACCTCTTCGTAGTTTTCCGGGGTGATCCAGATATTACGGCTCTGCTCGTTGAGCAGGTAAAGGCTGTTCTCCGTGCGGTCGAAGCAGAACGCCAGCGAACCGCTCGGGGGGCGGAAGAATTGCTCGACACGGGTGTTGAGACGCTCTTCATACACCTCCACGCCGTCCAGCCCCAGGCAGCGCAGTTCGCCACTGAAGTGCCCCGGCGACATTTGCCGGTACTGCTGTTGCCAGCCTGGGGTGGCACGCACCTGCTCGGTGACATCGGTGGTGTGGAAAGCCTGGACCTGCAAGGCATTGGGCGTTGTCACGCATCGTCCTGTTGCACTCTTTTGGTGCATTGATTGCCGGAGAAAGTGGATAGATTGCCCTGGGGGCTGCGACCAAGATAGTCCCCAGCGCGTCACCTGGGAAGCCACCGGCTCCCGCCGCGCACACAAAAACCCAACCAAGAGGTCTGTATGAACGCCCCCTTCGATCAGCTGTCCACCTGGCTGAAAGAACACCGGATCACCGAAGTCGAATGCGTGATCAGCGACCTGACCGGCATCGCCCGCGGCAAGATCGCGCCCACCGCCAAGTTTCTGCATGAGCGCGGCATGCGCCTGCCCGAAAGCGTGCTGCTGCAGACGGTCACTGGCGACTACGTTGACGACGACATCTACTACAGCCTGCTCGATGCCGCCGACATCGACATGATCTGCCGCCCTGACCCGGCTGCGGTGTACCAGATCCCCTGGGCGATCGAGCCGACCGCGATCGTCATTCACGACACCTTCGACAAGCAAGGCAACCCCATCGAGCTGTCACCGCGCAACGTGTTGAAGAAGGTGCTCAAGCTTTACGCCGACCAAGGCTGGCAGCCGATCGTCGCGCCGGAGATGGAGTTCTACCTGACCAAGCGCTGCGAAGACCCGGACCTGCCACTGCAGGTACCGTTGGGCCGCTCCGGGCGCGCTGAAAGCGGTCGCCAGTCATTCTCGATCGACGCCGCCAACGAATTCGACCCGCTGTTCGAAGACGTCTACGACTGGTGCGAACTGCAGGGCCTGGACCTGGACACGCTGATCCACGAAGACGGCCCGGCGCAGATGGAGATCAACTTCCGCCACGGCGATGCCCTGGACCTGGCCGACCAGATCACCGTGTTCAAGCGCACCATGCGCGAGGCGGCGCTCAAGCACAACGTTGCGGCTACCTTCATGGCCAAGCCGATTACCGATGAACCTGGCAGCGCCATGCACCTGCACCAGAGCGTGGTGGACATCGCCACCGGCAAGCCGGTGTTCGCCAATCAAGACGGCAGCATGAGCGAGCTGTTCCTGCACCATATCGGCGGTTTGCAGAAGTACATCCCCAAGCTGCTGCCGATGTTCGCGCCGAACGTCAACTCGTTCCGCCGCTTCCTGCCGGACACCTCGGCACCGGTCAACGTCGAGTGGGGCGAAGAGAACCGCACCGCCGGGCTGCGCGTGCCAACCTCAAGCCCCGAGGCGATGCGCGTCGAGAACCGCCTGCCGGGCGCCGATGCCAACCCGTACCTGGCCATCGCCGCGAGCCTGCTGTGCGGCTACCTGGGCATGATCGAGAAGATCAACCCGAGCGCGCCGGTGCAGGGCCGGGCTTATGAGCGACGCAACCTGCGCCTGCCAATCACCATCGAAGATGCCCTGCAGCACATGGAAGACTGCGAGACCGTGCAGCAGTACCTGGGCAAGCAATTCGTCCAGGGCTATGTCGCGGTCAAGCGTGCCGAGCACGAGAACTACAAACGGGTGATCAGCTCCTGGGAGCGTGAATTCCTGATGCTCAGCGTTTGATTTGCCCGGGGCGCGCGGCGCCCCACCTCCATCGAAACCAAGAACAAGACCAACGAGGTGTCGACATGCGTCATCTGCAATCCCTGGTTCCTGCTGCATTCACTTTGCTGTTCGGCGCTGCCGCCCATGCCGCACCGACCGTCAGCGTGTACAACTGGACCGACTACATCGGTGACACGACACTGGCCGACTTCCAGGCCAGCAGTGGGGTCAAGGTGGTCTATGACGTGTTCGACTCCAATGAAACCCTGGAGGGCAAACTGTTGGCCGGTCGCACCGGCTACGACGTGGTCGTGCCTTCCAACCACTTCCTCGCTCGCCAGGCCCAGGCCGGGGCCTTTTTACCGCTGGACCGCAGCAAGCTGCCCAACTGGAAGCACCTTGACCCAAAGCTGCTCAAGCAGCTTGAGCAGAACGACCCCGGCAACCAGTACGCAGTGCCCTACCTGTGGGGCACCAACGGCATCGGCTACAACGTCGACAAGGTCAAGGCCGCACTGGGCATCGACCACATCGACTCCTGGGCGGTGCTGTTCGAGCCCGAGAACCTGAAAAAACTCAAGCAGTGCGGCGTAGCCTTCATGGACTCGCCCGACGAGTTGTTCCCGGCGATCCTCAACTACCTGGGCATGGACCCACGTAGCGAAAACCCGGCGGACTACGCCAAGGCAGAAGCCCGCCTGCTCGAATTGCGCCCTTACATCACCTACTTCCACTCCTCAAAATATGTCTCGGACCTGGCCAACGGCGATGTCTGCGTAGCCTTCGGTTACTCCGGCGACGTGTTCCAAGCCGCCAACCGCGCGGTGGAGGCGAACAACGGCGTCAAGGTTGCCTACAGCATTCCCAAGGAAGGCAGCAACCTGTGGTTCGACCTGCTGGCCATCCCCAAGGACGCCGCCAACCCGGACCAGGCCCTGGCGTTCATCAACTACCTGCTCGAGCCGCAGGTGATCGCCAAGGTCAGCACCACGGTCGGCTATGCCAATGCCAACCCCGACGCCCAGGCCTACATGGACAAAGCCCTGGTGCAAAACCCCGAGGTCTATCCACCCCAGCACGTGCTGGACAAGCTGTACATCTCCAGCACGCCCAGCCCCAAGATCATGCGCGTGATGACCCGCTCCTGGAGCAAGATCAAGTCCAACCGCTGAGCCGAGAACACCCATGCCTTTCGATACCCTGCACACCGCTTCGTATTATGCCGCCACGGCACGCCACACGGCGCCCTACCCCAGCCTGGACAGCGAACTGACGGCCGATGTCTGCGTGGTCGGCGGCGGCCTCACTGGGGTCAATACCGCGCTGGAACTTGCCGAACGGGGGCTGTCGGTGATCTTGCTCGAAGGCCGGCGCATCGGTTGGGGCGCCAGCGGACGCAACGGGGGCCAACTGATCCGCGGCATAGGCCATGACGTCAGTGGTTTTGCCCGTTATGTCGGCCAGGATGGCGTGCGTTACCTGCAACAGGCTGGCATCGATTCGGTGGCCTTGGTGGCCAGGCGCATCGAGCAATACGGTATTGCCTGTGACCTGCGCTGGGGCTTCTGCGAACTGGCCAACACCCCTGCGCAGTTTGCCGCCTTCAAGGCCGAACAGGACGACCTCGCCGCGCTGGGTTATCGGCACGAAACACGCCTGGTCAGCCCCGAGCACATGCACCAGGTCGTCGCCAGCGACCAGTACGCCGGTGGTCTGGTGGACATGGGCTCGGGCCATCTGCACCCACTGGACCTGGTGCAGGGCGAGGCCCGCGCGGCTGCGGGCCTTGGCGTGCGCATCTTCGAGCAGAGCCCGGTACTGCGCATCGAGCATGGGCCTACCGTGACCCTGCACACCGCCCACGGCAAGGTCAGGGCACACAGCCTGGTACTGGGCTGCAACGCCCACCTCGATGAACTGGAGCCGCGCCTGAGTGGCAAGGTGCTGCCAGCCGGCAGCTATGTGGTGGCCACCCAGCCGTTGCCAGAGGCGCTCGCCAGTAGCCTGATCCCGCAGAACATGGCGCTGTGCGACCAGAAGGTCGGCCTGGACTACTACCGCCTCACCGCTGACCGCCGTCTGTTGTTCGGGGGTGCCTGCCATTATTCCGGGCGCGACCCCAAGGACATTGCCGCCTACATGCGGCCGAAGGTACTCAAGGTGTTCCCGCAGCTGGCCGAGGTACGCATCGATTACCAATGGGGCGGCATGATCGGCATCACGGCCAACCGCTTCCCCCAGGTCGGGCGGCTAAGCCAGCACCCGAACGTCTACTACGCCCAGGGCTATTCGGGGCATGGGTTGAACGTGACCCACTGGACGGCCAAACTGCTCGCCGAAGGCATTGCCGTTGGCCAAAGCCAAGGGCTGGATGTGTTCAGTGCGGTACCGCACCTGACCTTCCCGGGCGGCAAGGCGCTGCGGTCACCGCTGCTGGCGTTGGGGATGTTGTGGTATCGGTTGCGCGAGGTGCTGGGTTAGGCGCTGCCTCTGCGCCCTCATCATGCAAGCCTGTGTGATGAGGGCGAACCAATGTAGAACCTGAAGAATATTCGCTAACTTGCTGATTTATAAGGCATGCAAGGTAAGAGCATTTAGTACAAAGCACTTAAAGAATCGCTTGTAAGCCTTTGCATTGTATAATGTTTATCAATTTAAGCGCCGGCCCTGCAGGGCGCGGGGCAGATCGCGTCGAAATCTCGTAGGGTCACCTTGCCGATAGCACCCGCCTCATGCAGTACGGCAAGGTCATCACGCAACGACTCAATCAGTTTGCTGCTCACAACAGACCTCCACTAAAACACCCGACTGCAACGCCCGGCATACCGCCACCGCCTTTCGAGATTGCCCTTGACCACTGGCCAACTCCCCCGCACCTGCTAGCGTTGTTCTGGCCGACCCCTCATGGATGCATCACGATCATGAAATCACTGCCTCGCATCACCCTGTTATGCGCAGCTTTGCTTGCCGTCGCGGCCTGCTCCAGCAACCGCGTGGACCCCAGCGACTACTCAGGCTTCCTGAAGGACTACAGCCGCCTGCAACCCGCTGAAAGCCCTTCTGGCGCACCGGTGATGCGCTGGATGGACCCCAAGGTCAACGTCAATCAGTACAGCCAGGTGTTCATCGAGCCCAGTCAGTTCTACCCCAAACCGCAACCGACAGCGGTCATCTCGGCGCAGACGCTGCAGGAGATCACCCGTTACTTCAACGAAGCGATGCGCCGTGAACTGGGCAGTGTACTGACCCTGGCCAAGGCCCCCGGCCCGGGCACCATCGTCGTACGCCCGGCGATTACTGCGGTCTCCACCAGCAACGAGGGCTTAAAGGCCTACGAAGTGATCCCGATTGCGCTGATCTCGGCAGGCGTGAATACCGCCATGGGCGGCCGTGACCAGGACGTAGATGTCGGTGTCGAGGCAGCCTTCCTCGACGGCGCCAGCCAGAAGGTGCTCGCTCAGGTGGTGCGCAAGGGCGCAGGCAAGGAGCTAGAGAACGACACCCAGAAGCTGACCCTGGATGACGTCAAGCCCGTGCTGGATGGCTGGGCCAAGGACATGCGCGCAAGCTTTGTAGCGCTGAAACAGAAAAACCGCTAACCAGCCCCGGGGCCGCAAGGCGGCCCCGGGCAGGGTGAATCAGCACTCGACATAGGCGACAGCAAGGCCGCCGCGCGAGGTTTCCTTGTAGTTGGCATGCATGTCCGCACCGGTGTCGCGCAAGGTGCGGATAACCTGATCGAGCGAGATGAAGTGCTCGCCATCGCCGCGCAGGGCCATCTGCACCGCGTTGATTGCCTTGACCGCAGCAATCGCGTTGCGCTCGATGCACGGCACCTGCACCAGCCCGCCGACCGGGTCGCAGGTCAGGCCCAAGTTGTGCTCCAGGGCAATCTCGGCGGCATTTTCCAGTTGCGGTGGCGTGGCACCGAGCACTTCGGCAAGGCCGGCCGCCGCCATCGAGCACGCCGACCCCACTTCGCCCTGGCAACCGACTTCGGCACCGGAAATCGAAGCGTTGGTCTTGCACAGGATGCCGACCGCGGCCGCTGCAAGCAGGAACCTCACCACATCGTCATCGCAGGCATCCGGGTTGAACTTCATGTAGTAGTGCAGCACGGCCGGGATGATGCCTGCCGCACCGTTGGTGGGCGCCGTCACCATGCGCCCGCCGGCGGCGTTTTCTTCGTTTACCGCCAGGGCAAACAGGTTGACCCACTCCATGGCGCTAAGGGTCGAACCGATTACGTTCGGTTTGCCCAACTCCTGCAGGCTGCGGTGCAGTCGTGCGGCGCGGCGCTTGACCTTCAGGCCACCCGGCAGGATGCCCTCATTGCGCAGGCCATTTTCGACGCACTCACCCATTGCCGCCCAAATGCGCAGCAGCCCTTCGCGCACCTCGGCTTCCGTGCGCCAGGCACATTCGTTGGCCATCATCAGTTGCGCGACACTCAACCGGTGCGCCTTGCACAGCGCCAGTAGCTCAGCCGCGCTGGCAAACGGATACGGCTGGTCGACCGAACTCGTTTCACTCTGCGGGGCATCGACCTCAGCCTGCTCGACGATGAAACCGCCGCCCACCGAATAGTACGTCTGGCTGAACAGGCTGCTCTGCCCGCCCAGCGCTTCCAGGGTCATGGCGTTCGGGTGATACGGCAGGCTTTCGTCCAGCAGCCGCATGTCGCGGGTGTAGTTGAACGCAAGCGGGTGGCTACCATCGAGCATCAGGCAGTGCTCCTGCATCAGCTGGTCGATCCGCGGCTCGATGGTGGCGGGGTCGATCCGGTCCGGCCACTGGCCCATCAGCCCGAGCAGGCACGCACGGTCGGTGGCGTGGCCAACCCCGGTGGCCGACAGCGAGCCATACAGCCGCACCTCGACGCGCGTCACCTGGGCCAGCAAACCGCGCTCGCGCAGGGCTTGGGCAAAGGTCGCCGCTGCCCGCATCGGGCCCACGGTATGGGAGCTCGAAGGGCCGATGCCGATTTTGAAGAGGTCGAAAACACTGATAGCCATACTAATGCCTGACCGGACTGGACAGAAACGCCCATGCACGGTTCTCTGGGAAAATTGAACGCTACTGCGAAGTTGAGCGATACTGACCTGCTGCGGCAAGGATGACCAACGAAACCTCCTAAGCAAGGCTTTAGTGGTACTAAACGATGAGACGACAACTCAATGGCCAGATGTTCGTCTGGCTGCATGTGTTCTCCTGTGCGGCTCGGCATTTGTCATTTACCCGCTGCGCCGAAGAACTGCATATCACCCCGGGCGCCGTCAGCCAGCAGATGCGCCAGCTGGAGGAACGGTTGGGCTATCGCCTGTTCCTGCGGCGCGCGCGCGGCGTCGAGCTGAGCGCCGAAGGGCAACGCCTGGCCCAGACGGTGGCCGAGGCCTATGGCAGCATCGAGGCCGAGCTGCTGCGCCTGGACGCCGGTGAGATCCGCGGCACCTTGCGCCTGCGTTCTATTCCGTCATTTCTGGCCAAATGGCTGACGCCGCGTTTGCCGCGCTTTCAGCAGCGCTACCCGGACATCGAGTTGCGGCTGGTGGCCGAAGACAGCGCACAGGCACTGCACCCGGGGGACTTCGACCTGGCCATCGACCTGAACGATGGCAGTTACCCGGGCATGCTGTCGACGCCGCTGCTGGACGAGCAGATCTTCCCGGTCTGCTCGCCCACGCTGCTGCGTGGCCGACCACCGCTGCACGGGCCGGCTGACCTTGCGCATTACCCCCTGCTGCATGACATCACCGCCTGGCGAGGGGCCTCGGAGTACGCTGAATGGGAGTTCTACCTGGAAGGTATCGGCGCGGGCGGCCTCGATGTACGGCGGGGGCATACCTTCAACCGCAACCACCTGACCATCGAGGCGGCGATTGCCGGGGTTGGCGTGGCAATCGCCCGGCGAACCCTGCTCAACGATGAACTGGAACGGGGGGCGCTGATCGTGCCGTTCGGGGTAGCGATCGCCAACCACAAACGCTATGTGGTGCATTACCCGCCCGGCGGGCTGACCCAGCCCGGCGCCCGCGCGGTGCATGATTGGCTGGTGGAAGAAGCTCGCGGGTTCAGGGAACTGCACCCGCTGGGGTGAGGGCCGATCAGCGTCGGGCTAGTAGGCCTGCTTGCCGGTAAAGGCATTGAGCGTGCGGACCAAAATGACAAAGTCGAGCCACAACGACCAATTGTTGATGTACTCGATGTCCGAGTCGACCCGCTGGATCATCTGCTCGATGTCTTTGGTTTCACCCCGGAAGCCCCTGACCTGCGCCAGGCCGGTCATGCCGGGTTTGATATTGTGCCGCGCAAAGTAGTCGACAATGTCTTGCGAATACAGCGTATCGTGCTGAAGTGCATGGGGGCGCGGCCCCACCAACGACATTTCGCCGGTCAATACATTGAACAACTGCGGCAACTCGTCCAGGCTGGTCTTGCGAATAAAAGCGCCCACCCGGGTGAGCCTTGGGTCATTCTTCTGAGCCTGTTTGACAACGCCATTTTCCGGTTGATGAACATGCATGCTACGGAACTTCCAGATGCGGAAGGATTCACCCGTCCAGCCCATCCGCTCTTGCCTGAAGAAGACCGGGCCGCGACTGTCGATCTTGATCGCGATGGCCACCGCCAGCAGCACCGGTGAGGCACACAGTAAAATCAATGCGGCCAGTACCCGGTCTTCGAGGTTCTTCAGAAACAGACTCATGCCGGTCAAGGGTGTTTCCGACAAAGTCAATACCGGAATACCGGCAATTTCCCGCACACTGTGGTTAATCAAGCGCAACGAGAAGATGTCCGGCACCCAGTTGACCGCAATGCACTTGTCGAGCAACTTCAAATACACGTCGTTAATCACTTCGGAGCCACCCAGCGGGGTGACCAGGTACACCGTGCGAATGGCGTGCTTGGCGACAATCTCGTCAAGGTCGGTGACATGCCCGAGCACCGGCAGGCGCTGCTTTGCGTCGGCACTGCCCTGCTCAGCCGAATCATTGATCAGCACGCAACCCAGCACCCGCTCACCGAACCAGGGGTTGTTGCTGATCTTCTGGTGCAGGAAGTTGGCAAGGTCACCCGCCCCGATAATAAGCGCGTTGTCCAGGCGGGCGTGGGCGGTAAAGCGTTTTTGCAATTCACGCACCACCACATGTAAAAACAGCTGGGCAAAATAACCAAAAACAAACAACTGCACCACCAACAGCCGCGAGTACGTCTCGCTTTGTTTGGTAAGAAATGCCATGACCACCAGAAAACAAAAGGTTGCCGACCACGCCTTGAACAACCTGAACGCCTTGATCGACAAACCGACGTTGGTTCGATAAATTGCATAATGGTCGTAAATAACCGCCAGCGCACCAATTAACAACAGCAGCATGATCACATAATCAGAGGTAATGTGACCGAATTGATCATAGATCAAGTACCAGGCAACACCGGTTACTGCAATTCCATCTAGACCCGCTTGAATGGCGTTACTTACGCTGCTTCTTCGCTGAAGTAAGGAACGACTGCTTCTGGGTTCGAGAACCATTTCAGACCTCATTAATTTGAGCGTAGCAAGTGCCTTGCAGCTTACTCAATCAATCAATAACAGCCTTTAAAGTAGAATCCTGTATTCTGAATAATCTTTGCCGCCCCCCCCAAGGCCGCTTGCTATCACTGTAGCAGTCGCTCGCCCACCCGGCGGGCGGAATCCGCCCTGCGATGGATTTTGGCCATTTCAGACGGTTCGCCTGGCCGAATCGTCAGATACGCCTGGGCGTGTTACCGGCATCGAGCGTCTTTGCCTTGGTGCAGAACAGGGTTCGTAGAAGGAACGCCGGGTTACCCACCACGTAACGCATGAACAGGCGTTTAGGCTCCTTGACCAAACGGAAGATCCACTCCCCGCCCAACCGGCGAAGCCAGGCCGGGGCCCGGCTGACCTTGCCGCCAAGAAAGTCCAGAATTGCCCCACCGCAGACGATCAGGCACGGCCCGCCACTGGCAACCAGCCTTTGGGCAAGCGCTTCCTGCTTGGGCATCCCCATGCCCAGCACGATCAGCTCCGGCTGCGTTGCCCGGGCAAGTTCAAGGTAAGTGGCTACATCGGCAAAACCATCGTGGACCGACACCGGCACCAGGCCGAAGCGGGCCTCGCTGCACTGCACCGCCTGGCCCAGAAACGGCTCTCGGGTACCCCAGAATGCAACTCGCCGCCCCTTGAACGCCGCCATCAGCTTGGGGATGAGGTCTGTGCCATTCATGTTCAGCCCAGGGTCCAGCCCCAGGCGGCGATACAGAATCGCCATGCCGGCCCCATCACGCAGCAGCACATCGGCCGAACACAGCGCCTTGCAGTAATCCGCATTACCCGCCACCAGGTTCATGCCATGGGCATTGACGAAACCCAGTACCGTCGGCGCCTCGGGCCGGCACAGTGCCTCAAGCAGAAGTTGCGCTTGCGCAGGGTCTCTGACTACCCGCAGTTTGCCGATAATCGTTTTCCAGCGGCTTTGCCATTCGCTCATCAGCTGTCATCCCGTTTCGAGCGCACCCATTCAACCTGGCGTTTGATCAAGAAACCCAGATACAAAGGGATCTTTCTCGCGGCGTAGAAAGGGGCGTAAAGCAACACCGAAAACGGGATCAGTTCCCGAGAGAAACGCCACCACGCCAGCAGCACCGCCACACCCAGCATTGCCAAGGCCGCCGTGGCGATCCACGCCGGTGCCGTGATACCGAACAGCAGCGCGGCCAGCCAGCACACGCCTACCACCACTATCAAGGCCAGTACCAGCAACGCCAACGGCGGGACCATCAGGTCCAGGGCCATGGCCAGCAGCGGCCAATTGCGCCGCGCGAGCGCGCCCACCAGCAAGCTGGGCACTTCGGCCACGATCACCCCCAGGTGGCCATGCTCCCAGCGAGTACGCTGGCTGCTCAAGCCTTCCTGGCTAAGCGGGAACTCGCTAGTAACCTGCGCGGCAGGGCAAAACAGCGGTGGTTTGCCGGCCTGGCACAAATCCAGGCCCAGCTTCAAGTCTTCGACGAGGTGCCCATTGGCCAAATCGACCGCTGCCAGGTCCCGCCAGGAAAATGCCATGCCCGCACCCATCAGCTGACAAGGCCAGCCCAGGCGTGCCCACCCTCGCGGGCGCACCAGGTTCTTCACCCGCCAGGCAAATTCGGCGATCTGCACTTTCAGGCCCGCGCCGGCGGGCGCGTGCATCAGGTAGAGCGCCTGCACAGGCCGCGCAGCTTCAAGGCAGCGGCGTGCCAGCAGGTCGATGGCGCCCTCACCCACCAGGCAGTCGGCGTCGACGATGATCACCACCTCTGGCGGGTCCTGCGCCAGATGCCGCACACCAAAGTCCAACGCATAGCCCTTGCCACGCAGTTGATCGTTGTGCCGCTCCACCACTTCAGCGCCCGCCCTGCGCGCCAACTGCGCGGTGTCGTCGCTGCAATTGTCCGCTACCACCAGCAAACGGTCATGCGCCAGCATTTGCGGGCCGACGCTCGCCAGCGTCGAAGCAATGATCGACGCCTCGTTGTGCGCAGGCACCAGCACCGCCACGCGCGGGCGCCTGGCACTGGCCGCAGGCTGTGGCCGTGCAGGCAGGCAAGCCAGCAGCACCTGCGCGAACAACACCAACGATGGCAGCAGGATGGCAACCGCCACCAGGCCTACTAGCCACGCCAATAGGCTGATCATGCGCAGGCCTTGAAGTAGCTGGCCAACTTGGCGGCCTCGGTATCGATATCGTGGCGTTGCAGCACCCGCTCATACGCCGCCTCGCCCATGCGCTGCAACACGTCGGCGGGTTGCGCCAGGCAATCGGCCATTGCCGCAGCCAGCTCCTCCACCGTGCCCGCCGGGAACAACCAGCCATTCTCGCCCTGGCGAACCAGCTCGGGGATGCCCGCTACATAAGTCGTCAGCACCGGCCGGCGCAACGCCATGGCCTCCATGATGACCACCGGCAAGCCCTCGGCGAAGCTGGGCAACACCAAGGCACGGGCCGCCAGAATTTCGTCCCGCACCTGGGCGCCGCTGATCCAGCCGGTTATCCGCACCTGTGCCTGCAAGCCATGGCGGGCGACCAGGGCCTCGATCTGCCCGCGCATCTCGCCATCCCCTGCCAATACCAGCTCGAATGCAACGCCTTGGGCGGCCAACAGGCGGGCCGCCTCGATCAGCAACAGCTGGCCCTTCTGTTCGCACAGGCGCCCTACGCACACCAGGCGTGGCGCTGCAGGTGCGGCCACAGCGGCGACGGCATGAAACTCGCGTTCCAGGCCACAATGCACCACCTTCACTTTCCCCCAGTGCTCATGGGCCACCCAGCGGAACAACTGGCTGCGCCCGTAAGAACTGACCGCCGCGACAAACGCTGCGCGGCGCACCTTTTCGCCCACGTGCAGAAATTGCGGTTTATCGAATTCTTCCGGGCCGTGCACGGTAAAGCTGTAGCCAGGCCCGCCGAGTGCATGGGCCAGCATCACCACCTCGGTGGAGTTGGTGCCAAAGTGCGCGTGCACGTGCTTGGCGCCAAAGGCCTGCAACCAGAGCAAGACCTTGCACGCCTCTGCCAGGTACACCAGGTGATAAGGCCAGGCCCGGTCTGCGCGCTGGCCCATGCGCAAGGCCAGCCACAGGGTGGCGAAGAAGCGCCTCGGCTCGGCGCGCATTACCTGCAGCGTCGGTGCCAACAACCCCTTGACGCCGTCCTGCAGCACGTAGCGGGTCTTGTCCCGCTCGGCAATGTCCTCGGCGTCCTGCAATTCGGCGTCCCAGCCCCGCAGGGCAATGCGCTGGATCTCCATGCCCTGGCGCTCCAGCGCCAGCATTTCGCGTCGAATGAAGCTATGGCTGACCTTCGGGTACTGGTTGATGAAGTAAGCAATGCGCATAGGAATCCAATTCAATGCCTGCGTAATGAACCCTGCCAGCGGCAACCCGTTACTTCAGGCTGTCGATCGCCGGCGGCGGCCCCCCTGCCGATGCACGTTCAAGCACATCCCCCTTCATCCCTTGTAGCCCATGGTTGTGCTCGCTGCCTGACAATGCAGCTTCAAGGCGGGCGAAAACGTCATCCAACAAGGCATGACGCCGGCGGTACATCGCCCGCTTCTTGGGCGCGATGTCGTCTGCCGCACGCTTGGCCGCGGCCAAAGGCAGACTGAAAAAGTCCTCGCGTTCTGAAGCTGTAGCGCCGTTTTCCTGCCAGATGACGTCGTAATGGGCGGCCAGGTCTTGCGCCTTGTCGGCGCCAAAATAGGGATGACGATGGTGGCGGTGCGCATCGCCGACGGCGTAGATGCGCACTACCCCCAGTGCTCTGGCCATGCACTTGAAGGCTTCCAGCAGAAAACTTCTGGGGCGCAGGCCTTCGAAGTCCTTGGTCAGGTCCCTGTAGATGTTCAACGACGTTTCGCTGTCGATGCCCTTGTGAATGCCCTGGACGGCGCCAATGAACAGGCACAACTCACCGTGCTGGCGGCACAGGGTGAACGCCAGTGACGCTACGCGCAGATCGCCCTGGAACAGGTTGAGCACCAGCTCACCTTCACGCTTGAACCAGATGGGCCGGTCCAGCATCAGGGCGCACCCTGTCGAATAGGCCGACAGGTCACACAGGGTCAGGCTGTCGTCCCGGCCCAGCAGCAACAGTTTCGGAAACTGCCTGGCCACCTCTTCGAAGTGCGACGCCACCACCCCCAGGCGCTCCTGCGCCTGCCAATTCTTGCTGATGTAGGGCCACTGCACGACGCCGATGCAATCCACCCCAAGCCTTGCAAAGCGGTCATCACCCAGCGCAGACGACATGCGCTGCATGAACGCCTTCAGGGCGGGCCACTGCCTGGCGATCTCTACCGTCAGCTTGGCTTTGTTGTTCAAGGCCCGCAGCGAGTAGCCGGGTTGCAGGGTGAGCACACTTTTCACTATCGATCTGGCAATCATAGGGCTCTCATTTGTACTCGATCAACGCGGCCTTGCCGGCAGCGAACCGGTTCAACAGGAACTTTACCTGCCCAAGCATTTCAGGGAATTTGCCAAGCACCAGGAACACCGCCTGCAACCAGTTCTCGCGCCTCGACTTGCCACCGCGACGCGCCAGGCGCGCGGCCTGCAGCGGGTAGATCAGCAACAGCAGCAGCGCCCAGCCACCCAGCAGGCCACCGGCAAGCACTGTCGCCAGCGGGATACCCAAGCCCCACAGCCAGGCGCGGCGAGACTCGCGCAACCAGTGGTGCTCTGGCGCACGCCCATGCAAAAAAGCACCTTCGGCATAGGCATGGCCGGCCCGCAAACTGCGTCGCCACCACTGGCTGAAATGGGTCATGGCCGCATCGTGCAAGGTCATTTCAGCGGCCAGCCGCCAGATCTTCCAACCCTTGGCGCGCAAGCGCACGCACAACTCTGGCTCTTCGCCGGCAATCAGGTCCGGGCGGAACCCGCCCACTTGGGTGAACGCGTCGACACGCATCAATGCATCGCCACCACAGGCCTTGGCTTCACCGATGGGCGTGTCCCATTCCAGGTCGCACAGCCAGTTGTAAATCGAGCGCTGGGGGAACCGTTCGCGGCGACGCCCGCACACCACCGCCAGCTCAGGGTGCGCCTGCAGAAATGCCTGGGCGCTGGCCAACCAGCCTGGGTCCACCTCGCAATCACCGTCGACAAACTGCACGTAGCGCATCGATGGCAACAGCCGTTGCAGGCAAGCGAAGCCCTCGTTACGCGCCCGGGCTGCGGTGAACGGGCGGGCCATGTCGAGCGCCAGCACGTGCACGCCCAAGGCCTGCGCCATGGCCACAGAGCCGTCGCTGGAGCCTGAGTCGACGTACACCACCTGCTCCGCGCCGTGCGCCAATGAGCGCAGGCAGCGCTCCAGGCGCAGCCCCTCATTGCGGCCGATCACCACCACGCCGATACCTGTCTCCATGGGCCTCACTCGACCGGGCACGCCGCAGCTTCAGTTGGTTTTCGACGCTTGACGGTCGCGGGTACACCGACTGCCAGTGAGTCGTCGGGCACATCGATCAGCACCACAGCGTTGGAGCCAATGGTCACGTTGTTGCCGATGCGGATATTGCCCAGCACCTTGGCCCCTGCGCCGATATCGACGTTGTTGCCAAACACCGGCGCAATCGGCTCGTTGACGTTCTTCAGGCCCACCACCACACCGTTGCGAATACGGCAGTCATCGCCGAACCGGGCGTAGCCACTGATGACGATGCCGCCAAAATGGTCGATGACGAAGTTGCGGCCGATCACCACCTCGCAGGGCAATTCCACCCCGGTGATGATCTGCACGAACTTGAACAGGATCTTGTAGAGGATGGAGAACAGTTTGCGCAGCAGGGCCGGGCGCACACCATAGCGCCAGCGCCCAAAGCGATACACCAGCAGCACCCAGAACCCCTGGGCGCCCCAATCACCACCGTGTGCACGCAAGTCCGCGCGGATATTCTCGAACATGGCTTCACCTACCGTGTGGGTTGGGTTGCGAACCGGGTCTTGAACAACAGCGACCAAGTGGTCTGGCAATGCCGCCAGCAGGCCCGTATCGCAGCGCGGCCCCTTCCCTTCAACAGCGCCTTGAGTGCCAGTACGAGGTCCCCTATGCACACCAGCAGCATGTGCAGTGCCAGCCCGGTAACACCGTGGTGTTTGCGAAAGTACAGCAGCTCGCTTTCGATCTGGTAACTGGAGATCTGCCGGCTGGCCGCCTCCAGTTCGCTGACTGACTTGGAGCTTTCGCCGCCGATGTGCACCACCGTGGTATGGGGATAGAACACCACCTTCCAGCCCGCCTCCTTGACCCGCTTGCAGTGGTCAACTTCCTCGTAGTACAGAAAGTAGCGCGGGTCGAACAGGCCGACCTGGTCCAGCACTTCTCGACGGACCAGGTAGAAGCAACCGGGCAGCCAGTCGCACTCCCGTACCGAGCCATGGTCCCAGCTCATCTCGTCGACCATTTTCAAGCCGGGGAAAAAGCGCCCCAGCCCGGTACGGCCGACAAACACGTTCAGGGGCGTCGGGAAGTAGCGGCAACTGGGTTGCAGGTCACCCTCGCGGCCTTCCAGGCGCACGCCTAGCACACCGCACTCAGGGTGGTTGTCCATGTACTCGATGGTTTTGGCCAGGGAGTCGGCCGCCACGAAGGCATCGGTGTTGAGCAGCAGCGCGTACTTGCCCTGCAGGTGCGCAAGCAACTGGTTATTGGCACGGCCAAAACCGACGTTCTTCTTGTTGCTCAGCAACAGCGCCTCGGGGCACACCTTGGCCATGCGCTCTACAGAGTCATCGACCGAGGCATTGTCGACAACCAGGTAACTGGCGAGCTTTTCGCTATCGGCCTGGCGCAGCGCATCGAACATGGGCTGCAGCAAGGACGCGGTATTGAAATTGACCACCATGACATCGACGGGTTTTCTATCCATTGCTACCGTCCCCGAAGAAGTACTGCCGCCGTTGCGCAGCAAGGGCCGGCTCGACCGCCGGGTCGAAGGCACCTTTGCGCTGTTTGACCATTTCGATCCAGGGGTAGCTTTCGCAGCGATCCTCGACCCTTTTGATCAGGGCCTCGGTGGTGCAGATGAACTTGGCCGGGTTGCCGCCCACCACGGTGCCGGGCAGCACGTCTTTGGTGACCACCGCACCGGCAGCCACGATCGAGTCGGGCCCGATGGTCACGCGGGGCATGACGATTGCGCCATGGCCGATGAAGCAGTTGTCCTTGATGTCGATGTAGCCGACAGAATCGAGGTGTTTGCCGTAGCAGAGCTCGATCAGCGCGACCACGCCATCGTGCCCGATCAGGGTGCAATCCGAGAGCCCGACGTTATTGCCAATGCGCACCAGCGCAGGGTCGGTGACGTTGCACCCAGGGTTGATGTGAAAGTTGTTGCCTACCGAATGAAACTTGCCCCAGCGGGCCAGGTAGTTGCCCCACTCCCGTCCTGTAGGGTTACAGAACTTTTTGTATGTCGAGCCTCCACGCCCTGTGGAATTGACATAATACGTCAGTGCACTCCGTAGCCATCCATTCATTCTGCAAGCCTCGCAATCAAAGCGAATCTGGACTGTCCCTGAGGCGAATTCGGTCTCGTTCTTCTTGGTGCTGACCGCATCGCACTCAACCCATTTACAACGTGCGTTACACCGTGGCACCCGTAGCCGATTTCAATTTTTCATTGAGGTGGTCCGCCAGCCGCACGGCAAATTGCAACAACGGCATGGTCGGGTTGGAAGCGCCGCCCTTGGCGAAGATACTGCTTCCCGCAATGTAGAGGTTCTGGGTGCCGAAGACTTTGCAGTCGGCATCGACCACACCGAACTCGGGTGAAGCGGCCATGCGCGTGGTGCCCATATGGTGGGCATGCGGCGCCATCTTCAGCGGCACCGACGTGTCATACACGAAGTCATTGAGCTTGACGTAGCCAAGGTCCATGTCGGCGAACTGCTTGGCCAGTTCAGTACCAATGCACTTGATGGTGTGCCGGTCGGTGTCGCTCAACGCCCAATTGACGTTGACCTTGGCCACCCCCAGTTGATCCTTTTCATCCAGCAGCGATATACGGCTTTGCCGGTTGGGGAACTGCTCGATCATCGTGCCGATCACGCCGTCGCCGGGGCAGCTGAACTTGGCGAAGAATTCGATTTTGCTGGCAACGCCCATGTCGCAGGCGAGGTTCTCCAGAAAGTGTTTGACCTCGGCCGTGCGGCCATAGGTCTGAACATCCGAGAGCAGTGCGGCGGTCACATTGCCTTTACCTGCCTGGTACTCCGCGACAAAGGCATCGGTGGTGTAGTACTGGCGCATCTCCTTGTCCTGGTCCGACTTCAGGATGAAGGTCCCCATGTCGATATTCAGGTGTTCCATGAAGCAACACCCGGTCAGCCCTTGCTTGTCGACGATACCGGCGGCCAGCAGGGTTTCACTGTTGAGCAATTGCCGCGCATTCTCGATGGCGCCGGTCGCCAGGATGAAGTGCCTGGCCTGCACGCGCTGACGATGGCGGTCGTAGTCAGACACCACCGCCGCCACCACCTGGCCCGAGGCTTTGTCGAATTCAAGATCGACGCAGTTGCAATTGATGAATACATCCAGCCCCGCAGTCTCATTCAGCGCTGTTGCGTACTTCTGTGCAAAGCGCGTCGGCGGGCTGAGCAGGAAGCGGTCAGGCTCGAAGTCGCCGCCACTGAGCCCGGTGTTCATCGCATGAAACGCCGAGCCTGACGGCAGGTCGACGATCGCCATGGCCGCCGCCAGATAACCCTCGATTTCCGAATACGGGATGGGCCAGCCGGGCAAGTCACCAGGCGGTGCAATGGCGAAATCCGAAGGGGTAAAAGGCCGGCAGCGCCCCGCCCAGTGATTGGACGTGCCGCCCAGATAACGCAGGCGTGTTTCCTCGGCGTACAACTCAAGGCCAGTCGACGTGCACTGGTACAGCCCTTGCGAATGCGGCGAATACTCGTGCCCGCCCCCTTCGGCCAGCATCACGTTCCAGCCGGCAGCCGCCAACCGCAGCGCCAGGGTAATGCCTGCGGGGCCAGCCCCGATGATGCAAAAATCGTAGCCGTCACGCAGCGTTTTCTGCTGCTGATAGTCCTTGATCATGCTTGCTCGTTCCGGAAGTACTGCGACGGCAACACCCAGCCATTGATCACCACGAAGCCGGTATTTTCGACGGGTTTGCGTGCAACGTCTGCGCCCACGCCAAACACGGCGCCGCCAACGCCCAGCAAGACACAGCTCTGAAGAAAGCCCCTACGACCCAAAAGCGCAGTACACAACGTAAGCTTCCCCATGATCCCGACCTATCTCGATGAAGTGTTCAAAATCAGTCACTCGACCGCCCCGACGTTGAAACATCGCTCGCCAGACGGCGGCGTTACAGCCAGTTGAACAAGCGGGTCGCCAGCAGACCGCAGAGCGCGCCCACCGCCAGCATCGGCAAGACCACCAGCTCGCGCTTGATGCTGAAGATATCGAGCTTGCAGTTGACGTAGACAATCAGCAGCAGCGTCGGGAAGGTATGCAGGGCAACCCCCCAGATTGCATAGTCCACCCCGCCAATGGCCAGCAGCAGTGGCAACAACCCCCATAACGAGACTAGCCGGATGATGTTGTCCATGGCCTGGTACTTGGTCAGGCCCAGGGCAATCCATATCTGGTGTGCCAAGGTATAGCGCAATGTGAAGAAGGACAGCGACAGAATGGCAAGGATCGTGCCTGCCTCGGTGTAACGCGCGTCGTACATCCAGCCGATCAGCAACGGGCTGGCGGTCAGGAACACCCCGCAGGCAAACAGCATGGCCAGGTCGACCAGCAACCTGAAACGGTAGTACAGGGCCTTCAGGCGCTCTTTGTCACCTTCCCGGGCGGCTTCGCTGAAGGCCGGCAGCGCCACCGAACCCACCAGTTTCAGCAACCCGGTCTGCACAGACCCGAGGATCAGCACGGCAATGGAATACACACCCAGTTGCCCCGCCGTCATGCTGGCGCCAAACCAGATGCGGTCGCCGTACATGGCCAACACCCCCACCATCGACGACAGCAGGATCCAGCGGCCAAACACGATCAGCTCGGTCAGTGCGCTACGGTCCCAGCGCAAGTGGTTGTTCGGCCCTTGCAGGGCCGTGTGGCCCAGTACAGTACCCGCCAGGGCACTGACCAGGCCCGCGACCACCAGTGACCAGATCGACCGCGTGAAGTAGCCGATCACCAGCATGGCGATCAAACCGACCACTTGCGAGGCAAGGTCTACCAGCACCACGCGCTTTTGTTGGAAAGTTCGTACAGCGACATCTATCTTGGTGGATTGGAAGCCCCAGATGATTGCCGAAAGGCCAGTCACCGCCAACACCATCGGCAGCTCCGGCGCCGCATAAGTGGAGTCCGCCGGCCACAGGTTGGCAAGCTGCGCGAACCAGGACGCGGCGGCCAGCAGCAAGGTCAGGGCAAACAGCACGAAACCGCGGATGATCTGTACGGTCCAGGCGGTATTGAGAAATTCTGGGTCGTCACCCCGGTGGCTCTGGATGATGTTCTGGCGCAAGCCGACATCGGAGAGCAAGTGCAAAAGCACCGAAACCGTGGTGGCAATGACCATCACACCGAACATTTCCGGCAATAGCAAACGGGCCATGATCAGGTTGCCGCCCAGGCGCATGACCTGTGACGCCACCAGCGATACCAGGTTCCATGACCCGGCCTTCAGTGCGCGGTTGCGCAGGCTCGCTGAGGCTGACACATCAATCGACGGCATGACTTCAATCTCTGACTGATTCGCTAAAAGTCACTATAGTTTCAATTAGCCATGATGCTAGCCGTTGCTTACCGAGGGATAGGTGCCTTAGCCAATGCCTGAACATTTTCGTGCACTTGTCGTCATTCTGTTTCTGGCAGGCGTCGTTTTCGTCATGGCGCGCCGCCCGGCGACAGATCTCATCCCCTACAGCGACTTCAAGCGCCGACGCAACCTATGGTTCGTCCTGACGCTGGTGGCCTTCGCCTCCCACAGTTTCTGGGTGTACGTGGCTGCGGCCGCGATAATCCTGTATATCGCCGGGCGGCGCGAACGCAATGCCATGGCGCTGTTTTTCATGTTGCTGTTCCTGATTCCGCCTGCGTCGGTGCAGATACCCGGGTTTGGCGTGGTCAACTACCTGGTCGACCTCAACCACGTTCGGCTGCTGACGCTGTGCGTGTTGCTGCCCGCCGCGCTGGCCTTGAGCAGGCAAAGCGACACCCTGCGCTTCGGCCGCACCTGGCCGGACAAGCTGCTGGCGGCAAGCCTGGTGTTGATGAGTGTGCTGTACCTGCGTGAAACCACCCTCACCGACACCTTGCGCCAGGCACTGTACCTGTACATCGATGTGTTCCTGCCGTACTACGTCGCCAGCCGTGGGCTCAAGGAAATCAGTGACTTCAAGGACGCCATGCTGGCGTTCGTGCTGGCCTCCTTCGTCCTGGCACTGATCGGCGTCACCGAGTTCGTCCGCCACTGGCTGCTGTACAACGCCCTGATCGATGCCATGGGCGTGCAGTGGAGCATGTCCGGCTACCTGAGCCGCGGTGGCTCGCTGCGCGCCAGCGCCACCACCGGCCAGGCGATTGCGCTGGGTTACGTGATGAGCGTGGCCATCGGCCTGTACCTGTTCGTGCAGGGTTACGTACGCAGCCAGCTGCAGCGGGTACTCGGCGCGCTGCTGCTGGCCGCCGGGCTCTTCGCACCCCTGTCCCGCGGCCCCTGGATCGGCGCCGTGGTCATCGTCGTGGTGTTCATTGCCCTGGGCAAAGGCGCGGTCAAGCGCCTGACCGTGCTCGCCCTCGCCGGCGTACTGGCGCTGCCGCTGCTGACGGTGCTGCCCGGGGGCGACAAGGTGCTGGACCTGTTGCCCTTCATCGGCAATATCGAGAAAGAGAACATTACCTACCGGGAACGGTTGATCGACAACTCCTGGATCGTCATCCAGCGCAACCCGCTGTTCGGCTCGTTCGACTTCCGTAACACCCCGGAAATGCAATCGATGATTCAGGGTGAAGGTATCATCGACATCGTCAACACCTACGTCAGCCTGGCGCTGCGGGTCGGGCTGGTCGGGCTCGCGCTGTTCGTGGCGTTCTTCGTCACCGTGCTGCTGGGCATCCGCAAGGCCATGCGCACATTCCCCGACAAGGATGACGAGCAACGGCAACTGGGCCGGGCTTTGCTGGCGACCCTGGTGGGCATTCTGGTGATCATTTTCACTGTCAGCAGCATCACCATCATCCCCACGGTGTACTGGTCGATCGCCGGGCTTGGGGTGGCCTACATACAAAGGGTGCGCAGGCTCCGTGCCAGCCAGGCCAGCGACCTTGCCGATGCACGACTTCAACCCAGGTGATGCCAATGACCGCTTTTCCCATGCACCGCTTCGTGCGGGCTTCGCTGTTCGCTGGCCTGGCCATGGTGTCCCAGGCTGGCTGGGCATCAGGCTGGCTCGTCAGCGTCGAAGAACAGAACGGCCTGCCCACCGTGACCCGGGGTGGCGGCCCCGTGATGAAAGCAAAGTTCGATTTCTGGGCGGCTGACTGGAGCTGGACCGGCTTTTACACCGCCCTGAAGGTCAATGCGCCCTTCAGCTACACCCTGCAAGGCAAGAACAAGGAGCTGGACTTCGACCTGGCAGCGGATATCCGCAAGGAGCAGGCGCAAACCCTGACCTGGGCGTTCGACCTGACCGCACACAGCAGGCAGAGCGACGTGATGGGCGGCGGCATCGTGTTCCAGTTCGACCCTGCCGTGGTCGCTGGGGAAATGGGCGAGCCGGTGCTGCTACCCGGCAACCGCGGCTGGTCATGGGGCAAGGATGCGCAAGGCAGGCGCATCGAGATGCGCTTCGAGCCGGCGTTGGCTAAGGTGTACTTCGAACAGGGCAACACCTCCGAAATTCGCGCGTTTTTCTACAAAGACCCCATCAGCGCCGGCCAGCAGCAGATCAAGGCCACGCTGAACGTGACCGGCGATATCGAGCTCGGCCCCACCCCAACCGAACGCTTTGGCCTGGCCGACCCCACACAATGGCCGGACGACCAGCTCGACTGGCAAACCTCGCCGGTCGACCTGTCCTTTCTCAATGCGCCAGAGAAACCGGCAGGCAAGCGCGGTTTTGTGAAAGCCTCTGGCGAGCAACTGGTGTTCGAGGACAACACGCCCGTACGCTTCTGGGGCACCAACCTGTCCGCGTACTCGCTGTTCAAGACGCCGGACGAGGAAATCACCAAACAGGCCAAGCGCCTGTCGGCACTGGGCTTCAACCTCGTGCGGCTGCACCACCATGACTCGCCGTGGGTCAGCCCGAACGTGTTTGGCGACGGCACCCTGATTCGCGATACCCAGCAGCTCAATGCCGAATCACTGCGCAAGATCGACCTGTGGGTCAAAAGCCTCAAGGACGAAGGCATCTACGTATGGCTCGACATGCACGTACAGCGCGCCCTCACCGCCAATGACAACATCTATGCCTTCGACGAACTGGCCAAGGGCGAGAGCCGGGTCGACCTCAAGGGCTATGCCTATGTGAACCTGAGCATTCAACAGGCGATGAAGCGCTTTACCGAGCAGTACATGACCCATGTGAACCCTTACACCGGGCTTGCCTACAAGGACGACCCGGCAATTGCTGCGGTATTGATCACCAACGAAAACGACATCACCCAGCACTACGGCAACGCCCTGATGCCGGACAAGCGCGTGCCCAAGCACAGCCAGCTTTACATGGACGAAGCCAAAGCCTTCGCCAAGCGCCATGACCTGTCTACAGACCGTACCTGGCGTGCCTGGGAGCATGGCCCGTCGAAACTGTTCCTGAACGACCTGGAACGGCGCTTCGATGTCGACATGATCGCGCACCTGCACAGCCTGGGGGTCAAGGTACCCATTGCCACCACCAGCACCTGGGGTGGCAACGGCCTGAGCGCGCTGCCCGCGCTCACTGCTGGCGATGTAATCGACGCACACAGCTACGGTGCCATCGGCCAACTCGAAAAGAACCCGCTGACCAGCGACGGGATGATCAACTGGATAGCCGCAGCCCAGGTGGTCGGTATGCCCCTGACGGTCACCGAGTGGAATGCCGAACCCTTCCCGCTGCCCGACCGCCATTCACTGCCCCTGTATGTGGCAGGCACCGCCAGCCACCAGGGCTGGGACGCCATGATGCAATACGCCTACAGCCAGCAGGCCTTCAACAGCGGCTGGCGCACGGCAGATAATTGGCACGCCTACAACGACCCGGCGATGCTGGCCACCCTGCCCGCCGCCGCCCTGCTCTATCGCCGCGCCGATGTACGGCAAGCCACCACCCGCTACGTTTTCGCGCCAACACCGGCCACCTTGTTCGACCAGGACATCACCCCACGCAACGCGCTGGCCCTGCGTACCGCCATGGAAAAAGGCAGGCTGCAGATTGCCATGCCCCAGACGCCGGAGTTGCCGTGGCTGAAACCCAGCGTCATCCCAGCCGACGCACAGGTGCTGCGCGAGCCTGGGCAGTCACTGCTGGACGCCGATGCCAGTGAGGCGGTGACCGATACCGGGGAGCTCAAACGCAACTGGCAACAAGGCCTCTACACCATCGACACGCCCCTCACCCAGGCCGCGACGGGCTGGCTTGGCGGGCGAACGGTCAACCTTGGGCAAATCGCGGTACAGGCAAAAACACCGTATGCCAGCGTCGTCGTGCAAAGCCTGGATGCGAAACCGCTCGGTCAGTCGCGCAGCCTGCTGATCTCGCTGGGCACCCGGGCCGTGCCCAAGGCCGATGACAAGACGCCGTTCAATGTCGAGCCCTTCGAAGGCACGTTGTCGATCAAGGCTGCAGCTGGCTTGAAACTGTTCGCGCGCGACGCCCAGGCACAGCTGAAGGAACTGCCAGCGGCCTACCAGGACGGGCGATACAGCATCACCTTCGATGGCCAGTACATGTCCAACTGGCTGTTCTTGAAATAGGGCATTTGGCCATCTACAGTCTCTGAAGACCTGTAGCTGATACTCCCGCCGGTTCGATTCAGGGACGACTCACTGCGTCGGTACAACAGCAGCGTCCAGGAGGCACGGATGAAGTTACTGGTTGTCGGTGGCGCAGGGTATATCGGCTCGCACATGGTCAAGCACTTGCTGGCCGCAGGCCACGAAGTGGTGGTGGCGGACCTGGCCTCGCCTGGCCCTGGGGTGCAATGGGCCGAACTGGACATTGCCAATGAGCGCGCGCTGGATGCGCTGTTCGCCGAGTGCCAGTTCGATGCGGTGTTCCACTTCGCCTCGTTCATTCAGGTGGGTGAGTCTGTCAGCGCCCCTGGCAAGTACTATCAGAACAACGTAGCGGCGACCCTGACATTGCTGCAGGCCATGGTGAATGCGGGTATCAAGCGCTTGGTGTTCTCCTCCAGTGCCGCCGTGTACGGCAACCCCCACTACGTGCCCATCGACGAAGCGCATGGCAAGGCGCCGATCAACCCTTACGGCCTCAGCAAATGGATGGTCGAGCAGATCCTTGAGGATTTCGACCGCGCCTACGGGCTGAAGTCGGTTTGCCTGCGTTACTTCAACGCTGCGGGGGCTGACCCTGACGGCCAGTTGGGCGAACGCCATGAGCCGGAAACCCACTTGATACCGCTGATTCTCCAGGCGGCCTCCGGCCGACGTGATGCGGTGACGGTGTTTGGTCGTGACTACGACACTGCAGATGGCACCTGCATTCGTGACTATGTCCATGTCGCCGACTTGGCATCGGCCCACGCGCTGGCGGTGGACTACCTGGTGGCAGGCGGCGCCAGCACGGCATTCAACCTGGGTAATGGGTTGGGCTTTTCAGTGCAGCAGGTGATTGATACCGCCCGTGCAGTCACAGGCCGGCAGATCCATACACTCGATGCGCCACGCCGCGCTGGCGACCCGCCCAGGTTGGTGGCGGATGCCAGCAAGGCAATGCAGGTGCTGGGGTGGCAGCCTGCGTATGCGTCGCTTGAACAGATTGTGGCGCATGCCTGGCGGTGGGAGCTGCAGTACCCCTGGCATTGAGAGCTGCTTGCTCAATTCCCTGGGGCCGCTTCGCGGCCCGTTCGCGACGCAAGGCCGCTCCTACAGACCGCAGGGTCTCAGTAGTACGTGCGGGGTTTTTCATCCGCCTTGTTCAACACGGTGCCAATCAGGTTGACCGCCGCCAGATGGTGCAGACACTCCTCGATCTCCTGCTTGCTGTTCATACCGTTGGCCACCACCAGCAGCACGCAGTCGAACTTGGACATCACCGTGATCGCATCGTCCGAGCTCAACAGCGGCGGCAGGTCGAAGATGCAGATCCGCGACTCATAGCGGTTGCGCAAGTCACCGATCAGGTTGCTCACCCGGGGCGAGGACAGCACTTCGGTAGACAGCGGAATAGGCACCCGTGTCGGCAACACCACAAAGCGGGGCAACGTCGGGTTGACCAACACTTCTTCCAGCCCGGCTTCGTCAGCCAACAATTCGTTGAGCGCCTTGTCCATCGGCAAACCCAGGCTGCTGCCGACCTTGGGCCGACGCAAATCGAAGTCCACCAGCAGCGCCGTCTTGGTCGTGTGGTGGGCGATGCTCATGGCCAGGTTGATGGCCAGGACTGTCTTGCCTGCTTCGGGCGTTGGCGAGGTGATGGCCAAGGTACGCCAGCCGTTTTCCTCCATGGCCTTCAGCACCTGCGTGCGCAACAGGTCAATGGGCCCATTCATGTTCGAGTTCTTGTTGTAAGCGACAATCCGATTACGCTCAAGGTGCTCCGCACGCAACGGCACCACCTTGGTCTGCACATAATCGAACTGCCCAGGCACCTCGGGTTGTTCCGCCCCGTGGGCGGTTTGCGGTGCCTGGGTGGCACCTGGAGAAACTTGATGAATATTATTGCCAACTACCGGCTTGATCCTGTCCATCACTGCTTTCCCTATTCAAACCGCGCCATAGCCTTGAACAGCAACACATCCAACGGCATGTAGAACATGTGCACCAGCACTACCAGCATAGCAATCAGCACAAGCCCCGCGATGATCAGCAGGTTGCGCCAGCGCCGGCGCTTGGCCAGTTCCGCCTGGGTGGTGATGAACGGCACCGTGACCAGCACGCGCTTGCCCAGCACGCTCTCCAGCGCACCGACGCCACGCACCCGCTGATTGAGGATTTCCAGCAACATCACCAACGCGCCGCCACCTGCCGGTGCCAACACCAGGCCCAAGGCAGCGATTTTCTTGCGGTTGGGCTTGATTGGCTTCTCGGGCAGCAGTGGTGGTTCGAGCAGCACGAAGCGCTCTGCCTTGTTTTCCTGCTCCAAGCTTTCGGTAATTTTCGCGCCCATCTCCTTGGCGCGGATTTCCTCGTACTTCTTGCGGGCGTTGTCGTGGTCACGCATCAAGGTCACCAGGCCACGCTCGACTTGCGGGGCTTCGAGAATCTCTGCCTCGTAGCCTTCCATCTTCTTCACCAGCTCACGCTTTTGCTCGGCCAACGAACTGATGCGCTCCTGGGCGGCGCCGATCCTTGCACGGACGCGGGCCACGTCAAGGCTCACCGAAGACGCAGCCTTGCTGTTACCGCCACTGGCTTCGAGCGCCTGGATCTTGCGTTTTACCGCCACCACATCCGGGTGCGCTTCTTTGTACCGGCTCAGCAGCCGGGTGTACTCGGCCTTGAGGCTGGGCAGGTCCTGCGGCAGGTCGGCACTGGCCGGCCGCGTACCGTCGGCCTTGGTGGTCAGCCCGGCATTGGCTGCGGACAATTCAAGTTCAAGGTAACGCAGCTCTTCCTGCGCCGTCTTGTAGTCGCGGTCGACCTCCCTGAACTCAAGCTCGGAGCGCGACAACATGCTCATGCGCAGCGATTGGTGCTCGGGCAAGGCATTGGCATGGGCTTGCTTGAAGTCTGCCAACTGGTTCTCCAGGCTGGCGAGCTCGGCGCCAAGCTTGTTCGCTTCCTGGGTCAGGAACTCAGTGGTTTCGTTCGCCCGCTCGGTGCGCTGCTTGAGGTTTTCATTGAGAAACAGCGTGACCAGTTCGCTGGCCACTTCCTTGGCGACTTCCGGTTTCTTGTGTTCGAACGACACGGTGAAGGCGACCGTGGCCTCACCGCGCCCTCTGACGAAGGTACTGAGCGAGGCGACCACGATGGCATTGCGCATCTGGTCGATCTTGTCGCTCTCGCTGAGCTGCTTGCCCTTGTCGGCGAACAGGCTGTACTTGTCGATGATCCGCAGCAGGTTCTCGCGGGTCATGACCCGCTGGCGGATGACCTCGATGCGCTCATCGGCAAAGCTGTTGTTGTTCGCCGAGACCAGCTCCGGCGAAATCTGCTGCGACTCCACCAGAATGGTACCGGTGGACTGATAGATAGGCGGCACACTCACCGCCACCACCACGGTGGCGGCAAGAATGACTACGACACTGATCCCCAATAACAGGGCCCGATCCTTGATTATGGCGATGTAATCTTTGAGGGAGAGCTCGTAGTCAGACTTCATAAAGGCCACCAGGCTGAAGTTCAGAGGTCGGGGTACCTATACGTCAACGTCAAACCAACAATCGTAGCGGTCGCATCGGGTGCATCATCCTGGCGCCGTTCCTTGTACATCAACGATAGGCGCAGATCCCAAAAAGGCGAAAATTCCCGGCTGGCCCAAACGCTGTAGGTTTGCAGGGTGTTGGGCGTTTGCCCCTTGCTGTCTTGCCATGACGCATCGGCCCCGACACGGGTCAGTTCGTTGACTGCATAACTGTAGATACCGCGCACCATGTCGAGCTGGGCAAAGCCACCCTCGGCACTGGCGACCGTGCTGCGTTCGGCGCTGAAACTGGCATCGGAGCGCACCCCGGTATACAGCAGCGAAGCACCGCCCTCACCCCGCCGACCGCCCTCGGACCCGGACACCTTGTTGACCCCCAGGTGCGCATCCGCACTCAGGCGTTCGGAAAACTGATACTTGACCCCGACCGCAGGCGTGTAGCTGTTGGAGGCCGTGGCAGTAAGGTCTTCCTCGGGCTCATAACGCCTTGCGCCAAAGCGCGTATACAGGTCGGCCCGCTCACTCCAGGCGTAGGTCCAGGTGAATACGTTGCCCAGTTCGTTGTAGCCGGTCAGGGTGTCGATGTCATAACGGGCACGGGTGTACTTGGTTTCGTTGGACAACGTGCTGCGCTCGGTGATGGCGCTGCTCCAGTTGCCTGCCAGCGAATACAGCTTTTGCGTGCCATCGGTCGTCACCACACCGGTGTCCTGCACGGTGCCAGACAACGTGGAGCTTTCGTTGTACAGGGCCACCAGGCCAAAACGCCCTTTCTCGGTGTCTCGCTGCCAGCCCAGGCTCACGTTGGGGTCTTCGCGGTCGTCGACGATATCGGTGTCGGACGAGCGCAACACCTGCATGCCAAGACCCAAGCGCAACTCGTCGCGGTCGAAGGTACCGACCAGGGTGTAGTCGGGCGCGATGATCGTGCGCGTCACCCCCTTTTCTTCAGACGACAGCAACAAGGGGTTGCTGTCGTATTCGACCGAAGTCGGCACCACCACCGAGGACTGCCAATTTGCTGCCTGGACCGCGTCCGTAAACGGCAAGACCAAGATTGCCGTTGCAATGCTAGTTGTTCTTAGAAGAGGCATTAAGTGTTCTTATTAAGGCAAGATCAAGGAACGACCAGCGTATCGCCAGCCTGAAGTTGGATGTTGGTGGACATGTCGCGCCCGGAAACCAGATCCTTATATCGCACGGGCAGAATCTGTTGTCTGCCCTTGTCGACACGGACCACCTTGATGGCGCTTTCGTCAGCGAATTTGTCCAAACCGCCCGACATGCTCAAGGCCTGCAGTACAGCCGTTGGGCCCGCCATTTGCACGGGCCCTGGCTTGATCACCTTGCCCTGCACATAGACCAGGTTGCCGGCGATGCTCTTGACGACAACGCTGACGTTCGGGTCGGGGAGGAATTTTTCGAGTTTGGCAGCGACCTGTTTTTCGACCGCCGTGACATCGAGGCCGGCGACATCGATTCGCCCGGCCAAGGGGAAGGTGATACTACCATCGGGAAGCACGGTGGCCTCCTGGCGCAGGCTCTCCTCTTGCCAGACTGACACCATCACCACGTCGCCAGGGCTGAGCAGGTAACTTGCGTTATTTTCGAGGGCGTTGCCGGTACCGGACCACAGCATCAGCACGCAAAAAGCGGAACACAATGAACGTACCATGAGGGTCCCTCCGGCCTAATGGCCCGACAAAGAGCACTGAATGAGAACGGCACACAAACTCTCGCTCCACTTCGCAACCGTACCACCTGCTGCGACGGCCTCAACCATCCTGGAGGCCCTGTAACTGACGCTGCGAAGCCCTGACCCACCAGCACGCTGCGCTACCCTACGGCTATTGGCAATTACTGGCTACTGGAATATAGCAACAGTTGGAAAATTGACAAGCCGCCCGCGGCAGCGAAAAGTCGTGCATCAAAGCACAGTCGTCAAATTACCGACGGCACTGAATGAGTGTGCTATTGAACAACCGTTAAAGACGTACTTCACCCTGCCGACGCGTTGAGTGTTTAAATCTTTCTTCTATTGGCAACTGCCACAAAACCAATCACCGCGAAGGCGAAGAACCAACCTGCCGTTGCGACAGGAATGACACTGTTTTGATTGACATAAGAATCAGCAGCGCGTGCTGCGCCACTTAAAAGCACCAACAAGAATATTGATTTTATGAACAGTGTCGAGCGCATAACCCCCTCCTATATAGAGGATAATAAAAGTCGTTATATTTGGGTTTAGCGGGAGACTTCCTCGCTGTTGATTTGAGCTTATGGGCACAATGACACTACGTCAATGATCCGACACCATAATAAATCTCAATGAACGAGGGGTGACTTCGTCAAAATGCCGTCACGCAAAAAATGCAAGCGCCCAAGGCAGTACCCTAACACTTGCCGCTTCGCTGTAAGAGACTGAAATGCCTAACTTTTCTATAACTCCAGCCGCTCGGAAGACCCAGCCGTGTGCGATACCGGCAAGGAAAGGCGTTAAGCGTGGAAGCGAGTGCGTTTCATCGGTGAGAAAGCAAATGCCAATCGTTGAGCTTGCGAACCGAAATCTGGCGCTTTTGAACCAGGCACTGACACGGACTATAAGGGCATCAGATCAAGGGTGCGTTCCACTTCCTCGATATCAATCCTGAAACCATCGCCCTCTGGCATGCCCACCACAAAGCCGAAGTGCTGCTGGTCGCGATCCGTCAGGTACTTGTAATAGCTGACAAAACGGTTGGGAGGCTGCAACGTCAACACGCAGCCGCCGGTTTGCAGCACGTTGACGCCGTGAACCAACTGGCTGCCTTCAACCCCGACCACCACCCTGGCGCCGGCACAGGCTGCAATAATACTTGGCACGTCGGTCTTCAGCGGGTCGACAACGCGAAAGCCCCGGGTCTGGCGCAAGTGCTCTGCAATTGCCATTTCATTACGCAGGAAACGCAAGTCGCCGTCGCCCCCACGCAAAATGAACACGCCGGGGTGCGGCTCATGGTTGACGTGCGAAAGCAGTTTTTCACCCATGGCCCGGTAGCGTAAATGCCGGCTGCGGTTATTGCTCTGATCGTCAAACAGCACCAGTTCACGGAAAAACGCACTGCGCAGACGTAGGGGCTTCATGTCTAACCAGTCTTCATAGGCAGGCGCCTGGGAAAACAACGGGTAGCGGGCTGATGGCGCCGTGGTCACCGGTACGCCCTCGTTACGGGCCAGTGCGTAAGTGACACAGTCTTCCATCAACCAGGTGCCAAACCATGAATTGCCATTTTGCGTGCAATAGATGGCCGCTCGTTCTATTTCGTTCTCGACGACAACCCGCGGAAAGGTACTGGGTTTCAACGATAACCAATGGCTGGCCTTGCCCTTGTAGAGCGCCCCGTCTATGAGCCAGACGTCCTTGATCAAGTAGCCGCGTGTAGGGCCCTGCACAACGCTGAGGCCGCCTTCCATGGTGCGCGCTGGATGCACATAGGGGTAAAAGCGCTTGGCCTCCCACCCCGTTACCCGCTCGAGCTGATTGGGTAAATAGAAGGCTGCCGGGGAGAGGGTTGTCTCACCCGGCGCAATGTCCCAGCTTTTTGACGCGATGCTTTTCAGGTCGACCGCCGAATTGCGGGCAAGTCGCTTGCGTGCCATGTACTTATACGCAGCGAGGGTCCACTTATGCCGTTTGCCGGCGGACGGTGCGCTGAATTTCGACATATCGCTTCCCATGAAGCTGCTCCCCCGGGTGGCGTGGCCACTGGCCCTTTGAATCAGTTGGATGTGACCCTTTCCATCGTCGGCGGCGACTGTAAGTTGGCGTACCGCGTGCGCAAGGTTTCAATAAAGGACTCCCCCGAACCGGTGGTGCCATAGAGGTAGATCTTGTGCAGCCCGCCAAACACCATTTCGTGATATCGGCTGGCGACCTCCTCCTCGCTTGGCCCGTCTGGCAAGCCCAGGTGCAGGGTCAATTTGTCGCCTTCGACAGCGAACATCGGGGTTTCCCAAAGAAACTTCGCCGTGCCGGTCTTGGGTAGCCTGACGAACAGGTAGGCATGGTTGCCCAACGAATCGATATCGCCGCCGCGCCTTCTCTTCCATTTCAGCAAGCCGTCATCCGGCCGCGCCAGGCACAGGCCGATATCGTAATAATCAAAGCCCTGTTGCAGTGCCCACTCCAACGCCATGAACGTGGTGATGGAGTTCACTTCCCGCAGTTTTTTCGCATCTGAAAACACCGCCTCGCTATAACCAAAACGCAGCGTGCTCCAATAACGTTTGCCCCCGCGCGTCACTTCACACCCCAAGTGACAGCCAATGACTTCGTCGCCCAAGGTGATCAGGTCCAGACGCCCTACATGCTTGGCGATGCGAAACACATCGTCCGTGGGGAACTGCGCGGCATGAATACCTTGCCTTGCGGTGGCATAGGGGCGCAGTAGCTGGCTGTCGGCCATTGCGATTTCTTCATCCGACAGTGTCTGCCTCATCTGGTAGAGCGGTCGGTTCTTGCGAATGCTGCGGCGCAATTCGCTGTCATAGCGTGCGGTAATGTCCTCCAGCGGGCGCCCCAGCGGTACCACGGCGCTCAGGTAGTGCGGCACCGACAAGGCCCCAGTGGTGGGCAATTCACTCACCAGCACCACATGGTTGGACGCTTCAGGCTCTGCACTGCCGGCGGCCACCGGGGCGTTGCCCGCTACCTTGCCACCAATCAGCAGCTTGGCCATCTCGCGCTGGTGCTTGCGGCCGATGTAGAGGATTTCGTAGGGGCTTTCCTGCTGCAGCCGGAACCTCGCGACCTCCCACCGCCAAAAACAGGCTCGCCCAAGCACTTCTCGTATCTTGCTGGAGAGCAACCTGATCTCGTAGCGCGTGGAGGGAGAGATGAGTTTTCGTGCAACAGCCGCCAAGTTCTCTTTCATGCTGGTTCGACATCCTTTGATGTTGTCCAAGGGCAGATCAGCAAAAGATCACAGTTGACTGTAATAAACACACCCAACGCGCTGATATATAAAAGATTGCTTACGAAACATCACTCTCACATTCAGTAACAATTTAAGATGCAAGGCCATGCTTTGGCAAGCGGCACTTTGACAGCATGAACACCTATTTTATGACGTCAAATTTCTTGTTTGCATTTGATGACTTTATGACGCTAACCCATGACGTATGTTCAGTTAAGCGCACTACTCGGCTACCACCTGGTTATTAGCAATTGCCGTTTGATACTGGCTCCTCATAAAGGAGCATCCACATGCCCGCCCTCTCTACGCTCGCCCCCCATCAAGACCTGCTCAAGCAACAGCTTCCTGCCTGGACCCATCGAATAGCGGCCTCTCAATGGCAGCGTTTGAAACAAAGCCATGTACCGGCCTATTTCACCCAGGACTGGTTCGCCAATGCCGCCCCCGATCTTCGCGAGGCTGTACAGCGTAGCCAATCGCGCCTGTTACGCTCGCAAGCCACGCTCGCTCGCTCGCTGCGGGGGCTTGAACAAGTTGCCGAATTCGCTGAATCGCGACTCAAAGCCTGCCTCGCCGAGCAGGACTGCACGGCACCCTTGCGTGGCACTGAGCTGCTTCGGGTAGAAAGCACGTGGCATTGGATAGGCCTGCGCACGCTTTACAGTCATCGACGCGACAATCTGCTGCAAGCCGCACTGCAGAACTTCGCCGACGACGAGTCCTTCACGCCCCAGAGTGCCATCGCCCTGAGCGCCAATATTCATGTAACAGCCGCCGAGGTGCAGGGCATCGCGTTCACCGGTGCGCAAACGCCCGCATCGCACTTTGCGATGCACACGGAGCACTACCAGGTGGAGCCATTACCACTGGCACCCGCTTCGTTCGCCGCGCTGTGTCGCACACTGGACTTAGGGGCGCAATACCAGACCCATCTGGATCAGCATTTCGCCAAGCCCCAGGTTCGCGAGCAGGCAATGGCCGTGTACAAGGACCGGCTGCGCCTGGCTGCCGACCTGGCCTACCTGCGCCATGAACTGAGCGGTGCCACGCGTGACCACGTCGACCTTTTGTTGCAGGGCGAAAATCTGCCGTGCTGGCAACTGGCGTTATTCGGTATCACGCTGCACGAGGTCATGCTGATTGACGCCGGGCACGCCGGGCTGCTGCTCTACCTACCCGGCCACGAGGCGCTGCGGCTATTTACCGATCTTGATGCAGTTCACGACGCATTGGCGGCCCTGTTGCTGGAGCCCGCCACCCGGCAGATGTTCATGGCTTACATTGAGCAGAGCCAGCATCAACACTTTCTCGACTTGCTGCACCAAAACCTTGATGCCTCGGGCACGTCTGCCGACGACCAGGCATGGTCGCGGGCCAGTCATGCAGACCTGCGCCCCACGCGGCTAGCCATCACCGAGGAGCCGTTCGGTTTCCATCAGGCGCTGCACGTAGACCGCCTCAAGCGCGAAGCACGCCAACTGGCGGTGCCGACGGCTGAAGCCGATGCCAAGGCGCGGGCGAGGCGTCTGCAAGCGTGGGAAGACCTTGGCCTGGATGCGCTCAACCTGGCAGGTTTCTTCATCCCTGCCGTGGGCACGCTGATGGTGGCTGTGACAGCGTGCCAACTGCTTGGCGAAGTGTACGAGGGTTATGAAGCCTGGCATCAGGGCGATCGCAATCTGGCACTGCGTCATCTGGAGGCGGCCGGGCTGAATCTGGCACTTGCCGCTGGCTTGGTGACTGCAGGCCACGTGGTGCCGAAGCTGTTCAAAAGCCCGCTGTTGGAGCAGCTGCACGAGGTGCGCAGCAGCGATGGCTGCTACAAGCTCTGGCAACCTGATCTCACACCTTACCGCAGCGCCCAGCCGTTACCGGAGCAAGTACAAGCCAACGCACAGGGCCAGTACCTGCTCGACGGCCGGTATTTCATTCGCATGGATGGCCATCTCTACGAGCAACGCCTGGACAATGAGTTACAGCAATGGCGTATCGTCCACCCCCACGTGCAAGACGCTTGGCAACCGCCGCTGGATCACAACGAACAGGGCGCTTGGCGCGGCTGTCATGAACAGCCATCGCAGTGGTCGTTCGCGGTACTGATACGTCGTCTGGGGCAAGACTACCCTGCGCTGACGGCAGACCAACTTACCCTGGCAGGCCGCATCAGTGGTACCGATGCAGCCAGCTTGCGCCGCGTGCACCTCGAGGGGCAGCCAGCACCTGCGTTGCTGCTCGACACCTTGCAGCGCATGGCCGCGCAAGCCAAGGCGCAAGCACTGAGTGGCGACGCGCCAGAGGCCTTGTTCGCGCGCCTGTATAACGGCGAGGGGCCCATCGAGCCCGCGACAGATCGGTTATTGCAGGCCTACCCCCGCCTGTCGGCCGCACTGGCCAGGCGCTTGCTGGCGCCACTGGACGCTGTAGAAGCACTGGCCTGGGAACACGACGCAACGTTACCTGCCTGGCTGCGCCAACAGATTGAACATACACACAGCGAACTGCCTCTTGTACGTGCCTTGGAAGGCGTGCTGGTGCCGGCTCGGGCCAGTGCCGAAAGCGAACGTCTGCTGTTCAGCGCCCTCGCTGACTGGCCTGACTGGCCGCGCGATGTACGCCTGGAGCTGCGTGCCGGTAGCCCCGAAGGCCCGCTGCTCGACAGTGTTGGCAGTGACCAGGCCAGGCGCATCTGCCGAGTCATCAGGTCTACAGAAGGCTATGAAGCTGATCTGGGGCAGCGCCCTGCCCCCGCCACGCGGGACCAGGACCTGTGCCGCGCAATCGAACAGGCGCTGCCGCAGGCCGATCGTGGCGCACTGGCGATCACCGAGGCAGATGGGAGTTCGATACGCGAGCGCATCCAGAGCTGGGCCAACGAAAACAGGGACGCCCTTGCACAAAGACTGTGGGGGCATCGCGCCATGCGACGCGCGCTCCCCGGCCAGCTACGTGGCGGGCGCCCGCTTGACCCCGAACCACCCCACCCGCGTCAAACGGGCTCACTGGCCGGCGCCTACCGCCGCCTATACCCCAATGCCACCGATTCAGAGATCGAGGATGCGCTTGAAAGCGGGCAAGAAGATGATGAGACTGAGGACAATGACCTTCGCTCCCCTACACAAAGACTGCGCGACCTGCAGCAACGCCTGGATACCTTGCGCCGCGACCTGCACGAGTGGGCCCGCCCCGACCCGCAACGCCCACACCAGCGGCAGCGAGCGATTCGCCCTATCGTCAATGCCTGGCGGCGCCTCTCGACGGTTTCGCTCGGGGGCGCGGGGCGCATCTACAGCCTCGACCTCTCCGGCCTGGATCTCGAAGACCAGGATTTGGCCAGCCTGGCCTTGCCGGACGACTTCACCCATGTGGAGCACTTGTCGCTGAGCAATAACCCCTCGCTCAGACAGTTACCCGCAGAGGTGCATGAGCGCTTTCCTGGGTTGAAGCGTTTGTTGCTGTCCAATTGCCGCTTCAATGCCCTACCCCGTTTGGCCAACCCTGGTCGATTGACATGGCTCGACCTGGACAACAACCGCATCACTTGGGACTACCGCGCACAAGCATCCTTGAATCAGTGCTCCAGGCTTGTCGTCCTGGATCTGTCGGGCAACCCACTGCTGGAGGCCCCTGACCTGAATGGGCTTGATCACCTTAAAACCCTGTTCCTGAATGATTGCGGGCTGACCGAGTTACCCGCAGGCCTGGAGCGGGTCGCCGAACCTATCGTCCTGGACATGTCGGGCAACCAGTTCGTGCAATTGCCTGCCGGCTTCAACCTACCGGAACCGTCCGCCCATGCCCTATGCCTGGAAAGTGACTGGCTCGGCGAAGGCGTGCTTGCACAAATTGATGCTTACAACACGGCCCATCAGGTCGATCTGCTGGTTAGTGAGGGTGACTATGACGAATTCTTCGAGCAAACCGGGCCTGTGCAAGTCGCACTTTGGCAGCGTTTTCCGCTGCAGTATCGTCGCGACCTGAGACCGCTGCTCGGCGACAATTTTTTTCGAAGCCAGCCCCAGCAAGCACGAGCGGAATTCTGGCGCCGCCTGGCCGCCATCGATGCTGACCAGGTACTGCGCGAAGAATGGCTGACGCACCCGCCAGCCACTCTGTTCAACCTGCCACTGTGAATTGATCGGCAAACGCGTCTGTCACCCAGGTGACAGGCGCGCAAAACGGGGGCTGGATGGGATCATAAGCCTGCGCACACACTCGGTTAGTGTTCTATCGGCGCAGCGCAGGCAATGTTGAGCCAGACTGGTGTTTTTCCTGCGGCCGGTGCATGCTCGAAGCTGAAGCGTTTCACCTGGCACGCAATCCGCTCAGATATGTGAGGTGCAGTACCCATGGACCGTCTGCTCGATTCACTCTTCCCCACCGCCGACAACATCCCCGACACCTGGCGCCTGGAAGCCCCCCTGGAACAACGCGACTACTTGGTGAACGGCCAGCTCAAGCGCTGGGACGGCCCGCTGGCCACGGTGCGCAGCCCGGTCTGGCTGAAGCAGGCCGACGGCGAGCAGCAGGTCGTGCTCGGCAGCGCCCCGCTGCTCGACGCCGACACCGCCCTTATCGCGCTGTATGCCGCCGTACAGGCCTACGACAAGGGCCGCGGCGTCTGGCCGACGATGCGCGTGGCCGAGCGCATACAGCACGTCGAAACCTTCCTTGCACGCATGCGCGAACAGCGCCAAGCCGTGGTCAAACTGCTGATGTGGGAAATCGGCAAGAACCTCAAGGACTCGGAAAAAGAGTTCGACCGCACCTGCGACTACATCGTCGACACCATCAACGCACTCAAGGACCTCGACCGCCGCTCAAGCCGTTTCGAGCTCGAACAAGGCACCCTTGGCCAGATCCGTCGGGCGCCACTGGGCGTGGCACTGTGCATGGGGCCATACAACTATCCCCTCAATGAAACCTTCACCACGTTGATCCCCGCACTGATCATGGGCAATACCGTGGTGTTCAAGCCGGCCAAGTTTGGCGTGCTGCTGATTCGTCCGTTGCTCGAAGCCTTCCGCGACAGCTTCCCGCCTGGGGTGATCAACGTCATCTATGGCCGCGGCCGCGAGACCGTCAGCGCGCTCATGGCCAGCGGCCTGGTCGACGTGTTCGCCTTCATCGGCACCCACAAGGCCGCCAGCGACCTGAAAAAACTGCACCCACGCCCGCACCGCCTGCGCGCGGCGCTCGGCCTGGATGCCAAGAACCCCGGCATCGTGCTGCCCCAGGTCGACCTGGACAACGCCGTCGAAGAGGCCGTCACCGGCGCCTTGTCATTCAACGGCCAACGCTGCACTGCGCTGAAAATACTGTTCGTCCACGAGGATGTGGTCGAGGCCTTCCTGGATAAATTCCAGCGCAAGCTGGCCGCGCTCAAGCCGGGCATGCCGTGGGAGCCTGGCGTGGCGCTGACGCCTTTGCCGGAACCGGGCAAGGTCGACTACCTCGACGGCCTGGTGGCCGATGCCAAGGCCAAGGGTGCGCAAGTCATCAACGAAGGCGGCGGGCAGAGCCGCGGCTCGTTCTTCTACCCCGCCCTGCTTTACCCGGTGAACCATGACATGCGCGTGTACCACGAAGAGCAGTTCGGGCCGCTGGTGCCGGTGGTGCACTACCGCGATCTGCAGACGGTCATCGACTACGTGCTCGACTCCGATTACGGCCAGCAACTGAGCTTGTTCGGCAACGACCCGGCGACCATCGGCAGCCTGGTCGATACGTTTGCCAACCAGGTCGGCCGCATCAACATCAACGCCCAGTGCCAGCGCGGGCCAGACACCTACCCGTTCAACGGCCGCAAGAACAGCGCCGAAGGTACGCTATCGGTGCATGACGCTTTGCGCGTGTTCTCGATCCGCACGCTGGTGGCGACCAAGTTCCAGGAAGCCAACAAAGCGCTGATCAGTGAGATCATCCGCAATCGCCAATCGAGCTTCCTGACCACCGACTATATCTTCTAACCCGCCAGCGCTTAATGGAGAAATGGCATTTGCATTGATCGCCAGGCTGTATAAACATACAGCTTCGCGATCAGTGTCGGCCTTGCCCTCGCAAGCGGCCAGCACTGCCAATGCAAAAGGAGGCCATACCATGTCAGCCAAACCCATCCCCGAAGGCCAGCACAGCATCACCCCTTACCTGGGCATCAAGGACGCCGCAAAGGCCATCGACTTCTACAAGCAGGCCTTCGGCGCCATCGAAATGTTCCGCCTCGACGGCCCTGACGGCCGCGTCGGTCACGCCGAGCTGAAGATTGGCGACTCGTCACTGATGCTCGCCGACCCGTGCGACATGGAGGGCGGGCTTACCGCCAGCCAGCATGTCGATGGCGCGGCAATTGGGCTGCACCTGTACGTCGAAGACTGCGACCAGGTCTACGCCCAGGCCATTGCAGCGGGTGCCACTGCGCTGCGGCCGCTGCAGGACCAGTTCTACGGTGACCGCAGCGGCACCCTGAAAGACCCGTTCGGCAACCTGTGGTTCGTCTCCACGCACAAAGAGGATCTCACCCCGGAAGAAATCCGCGCCCGCGCGGCCACACTGTTCAGTGGCAACTGAGCCGCCCGCTGCGCGCCTCAAGTTGAAAGTGAAAGCGCTTTGCTTGAAGCTTGGGGCTCGTAGCTTGGAGCTGCCCGTCAATGCGTATCATCGATAAAACCGCCGCGCAGGTGCGCAGCCTCACACCCGCCGAAGAAGAACTGCTGGTCGGCTTCAGCACAGGGACGCTCGTCGGCCCACAACTGCTGCAGGCCAACCAGTTGCTGATGAAGGTGCGTAACGCCAACCAGTGGCTGGCCTGCGACTGCCGCAAGGACGCCCTGCCGGTGCTCAACGTGACCCTCAATGGCAGCACCGGCACACTGTTTTTGAAAAACAACCCCGGTACTGCCGAGCATGCACCGGGCTGCCCGTTCACCAAGGACGAGCGTGAAGCCGCAGAGCGCGAAGACGACCCTGCCCCACCCGCTGCGTGGTTGCCACCCGATACACCGTTGCGCCTGATCGGTGACTTTCGCCCGGCCCAAGACAACGGCGGCGGTGATGGCAATGACCGGCGCGAACAGCAACGGCTGCTGTCGCTGTTGCTGACCTGGGTCGAGATCAGCGGCCTGAACCTCTACGCCACTCACCTGAAAAAAGACCTCACCGGGCAGTTTGCCGAATTGCGCAGCGTTGCCAGCCGCTACCCGCTGCTGGAGCGGGTGCCGGCCAGCAACTACCTGGAAACCCGCCTGGACATGAAGCACATGATGATGCTCAAGGCCCGGCTGCGCGAGGCCACGGTGTTCGGCAACCACCGCCGCCATGGCCTGATGCTCGACTGTGTCGACCAGATCAAAGGGCGCAAGCTGTTCAACAACCGCAGTGACGAGGGGTTCGATTTCCAGGGCCACCACCTGTATTGGGGTGGCAACCGCACGGCTGGCCCGCTGTTGGCATTGGCGCTGTATTCGCCCACCAGCGCCGGTAGCCATTTCTATGAACTGATCCATGTGGCCAGCGTACCGGTGCTGTCGCGTTCCCACCTGTTCCCGGTGTACCGCGATGAAGAGCGCGAGCCGCTCAAGGCGCTGGTGTCGCTGATCGACTGGATGGCCAGCAAGGGCGTGAAAGTGCAGATGCGCCGGCCGGTGATCGGCGGCCAGGTGATGGATGAACTGGTACTGACATCGGACCAGGACCGGGTGCTGTCCGTGTCACTGCTGGAGCAACCGATCGGCCCCGAGCCGGATGCCGAGAACTTCAAGCGCTACGCCGACTTCAAAAGCCTGGAGACCTTCCGCAAGTTTGTGGCTGGTTTCTTCATGCGGGAGCGCTGAAGCCCTCAGGTGTTGGATGTGCGTCCAACACCTGAGGTTGTGCTCAGATCAACCAAGAAACAGCTGGTAAGCCGGGTTCTCGGTCTCGTCCCAATAGCGATAACCCATCTCGTCCAGTGCCTGCGGCAACCTCGCCTGCTCATCGGCCGGCACTTCAAGTGCAGCAAATACCCGCGCTTCTGCGGCGCCATGGTTGCGGTAATGGAACAGGCTGATGTTCCAACGTTTGCCCAACCGCTCCAGGAAGCCCAGCAGCGCACCTGGCCGCTCCGGGAACTCGAAACGCAGCACACGCTCATCCGCCCCTGGCGCGGCATGCCCGCCCACGGTGTGGCGCACATGCAGCTTGGCCAGTTCGTTGTCGGTCAGGTCGAGTACGCTGTAACCCTGCTCGGCGAGGCTGGCCAGCAGCTTTTCACGTGGGTCGTGCAGCGGGTGGGTCTGCACCCCGACAAACAGACGCGCTTCCTTGCCCGGGTAGTAGCGGTAGTTGAACTCGGTGATCTGGCGTTTGCCCAGTGCCTGGCAGAAGGCGCGGAAGCTGCCCGGTTGCTCGGGGATGGTCACGGCGATGATCGCCTCGCGCTGCTCGCCCAGTTCTGCCCGCTCGGCCACGTGCCGCAGGCGGTCGAAATTGACGTTGGCGCCGGAGTCGATGGCGACCAGGGTCCGCCCCTGCACACCCTCGCGGGCCACATACTTCTTGATACCGGCCACGGCCAGGGCACCGGAAGGCTCGGTGATCGAGCGGGTGTCGTCGTAGATGTCCTTGATCGCCGCGCACAGCTCATCGCTGTTGACGGTCACCACCTCATCGACGAAGTGCCGACACAGCTCGAAGCAATGGGCACCGACCTGCGCCACCGCCACACCATCGGCAAACGTGCCGACCTGGGGCAGGATCACCCGTTCGCCTGCGGCCAGCGCAGCCTGCAGGCAGTTGGAATCTTCCGGCTCGACGCCGATCACCTTGACCTCGGGCCGCAGGTATTTCACGTAGGCGGCAATGCCCGCCACCAACCCGCCACCGCCCACCGGGACGAAGATCGCATGCAGGTCACCCGGGTGCTGGCGCAGGATCTCCATGGCCACCGTACCTTGCCCGGCGATCACGTCCGGGTCATCGAAGGGTGGCACGAAAGTGGCGCCGTCACGCTCGGCCAGCTGCAGGGCATGGGCCAGTGCGTGGGGGAAACTCTCACCGTACTGCACCACGTGGCCACCCCGCGAACGCACACCCTCGACCTTCAGCGACGGCGTGGTGGTTGGCATGACGATGGTTGCTTTCAGGCCCAGGTGCGAAGCTGCCAAGGCGACGCCTTGGGCGTGGTTGCCCGCCGACGCGGTGATCACCCCGCGTTCACGCTGGGCCGCCGTCAGACGCGACAGCCGCGTGTAGGCACCGCGGATCTTGAACGAGAACGTGGGTTGCAGGTCTTCACGCTTGAGCAACACCTGGTTGCCCAGGCTGGCAGACAGCGCTGGCGCTGGCTGCAGCGGTGTTTCGATGGCCAGGTCGTAGACGGGCGCAGAGAGAATGCGCCGCACCTGCTCCGACAGTAGCTGCTGGGGCGTGAGCGAGGTACGCAGGTTGGCGCTGAAGCTGGTCATCGATGACTCCTTGGCTGTTTTCACGTTGCCCAGGAGTCAGAGAGTAAAAACCCGCCTCCAGGGCGGGTTAGGTGCACGTACGCGCTAGCCCGCCAAACTGATAATGGCGGTAATAATAATGGCGTTCACGTGCGGGAATGTGTTCATGGGGTAGGAACTTATCCCGCCGCATGGCAGCAAGTCAACACTTTGCCTGCTGCGCCGAAAGCGGCACATCAAAGACCTTGTCGAAGCCCCACTGGAACACGAAGGCATAGACGAAGAAGAACACGAACAGCGCCAGGTTGGTCAGAAACGCCGCCCACAGGCTCACATCCAGCCACCACGCCACCAGCGGCAGCAGAATCACCACCAGCCCGCCTTCAAAACCCAAGGCATGCAAGACCCGGCGCATGAAGGTGCGCTTACGCTGCTGCTGGCGCGCCTCCCAGCGCTCGAACGCCCAGTTGAAGGCCATGTTCCAGCTCATGGCAATGCCCGACATTAGCACCGACAGCACGGCCGATTGGGCCATACCGGCAGCAAACGCCAGTTCCAGCGCTGGCGCCACGCAGGCCACGGCGATGGCTTCGTAGAGGATGGCCTGGACGATCTTGCGTGCCTTGCCTTGCATATTCAGCTCCCTGAAAAAACGACCTACCAAGCTACAAGATGTGGCCCACAAGAAAAAGGCTGAAATTCATATCTGACCAACCCGTCAATAAACGCGCGACCGCACTGTGCGCCGCCGTGGCCTGCCCAGCACGTATTGGACAACCCTGTATTGGACTGCTTGTATAAATGCCGTGCACGCGGCGACACGTCATGCACCTTCGTCCAGGGAGCCGTACGAGGACCACGCATGAGCCTGCATGCCTCAAAGGAGCTCACCGATGCTCAACTGCGCCATGGCCATCACCTGGACCCTCCTCAGCCCAGTCTACGGCACCAACATCGACCTGCAAGACCTGGAAGCCGCCATGCTGATCAGCTACGCGCTGTACATCAGCGGCCTGGTCATCTACAGCTACCTGCGTATCCGCCAGGCCAAGCTGCACAACTTTTATATGTCCAAGGTGCTGCTCGACCAGGCTTATGGAATCTTCTTCCATGGGCTGGATCAGCCGGCTGCCGAGCGACAGGTTGCGGCGTTGTGCAGGCGTTTACGAGAAGACCGGGGGGCGCATCCGGTGACGGATCAGGCGTTAGATGAGGCCAAGCACAACGGTAAAGATCGCTTCGTGCTGTGGACTGCCGAGCAGAGCAAACCTACCCACCCGCAGGCAGACAAATCCTGAACTGCGCCCCACCCAACGCCGACTGCGCCACGGTGAGGGTTCCGCCCTGCCCTTCGATGGCCCGCCGACTGATCGCCAGCCCCAGGCCGAAACCGCCGGTATTGCGGTCACGGCTACGGTCCAGACGATAGAACGGCTGGAAGATCCGCTCACGTTCTTCAACCGGAATGCCGATCCCGTCGTCCTCGACCGTCAGCAGACAAGCGCCATCCTCTTCGAGCCGCAACCTCAACAGCAGGCTTTCGTCGCAATAACGCATCGCATTGCGCACCAGGTTCTGCACCGCCCGGGCTGTCAGCCGTGGGTCGAGCACGAACCGGGGCAGCTCACGCTCGGCACGCACTTCCCACTGGATGCCGCGGCTGTCGAGCTCTTCGGCAAAGCCGCCAAGCACACTGTCGACCAGCTCCAGCAACGACACCTCGACCCGCTCACGGGCCTGGTCGGCGTTGTACAGGCGGCTGTAGGACAGTAGCTCCAGCACCAATTCGTCCAGCTCACGCACGTGCCCGACCAGCTCCAGCAGGCGCTTGCGGCTGGTGGGCGGCACCTCGTCGAACAGCAGCACAAGGCCGAAGTCCAGGCGAGTCAGCGGTGTGCGCAGCTCATGGGATACCGCGTTGAGCAGCTCGCGCTGCTGGTTGACGTGGCGCTCCAGGTCGCTGGCCATGGTGTCGAACACCCCGGCCAGTTCGCCGATGTTCGAGTGCGGCGAGATGTGCGTGCGTTCCGCCATCTGCCCCTGGCCCAGGCGCCGGGCGGTCTCCTTGAGCCGCTCCAGGTCGCGCCAGTGCGGCCATACCCACAGCAGCAGGCAACCGAGCATCGCCGCGCCGATCAACACCGTGACGCCCCACGACAGCACGTTGATGTCCAGTGGGTCTGGGGGCGCATGCAGGCGCACCAGCCAGTCCTTGTCGAGCGGTGCCAGCACCGTTTCGTAATAGCCCCAGTCAGCGATGCGCACGGCGTACGACCCGTGCTCCAGGCGCGCCTGTTCATCCTCGCTCAGCTCGGTCTGGTCCCTGCGCAGCAGCTTGATTTCGAGCGGTGCAAAGGCGTCTGCCAGGTCTTGCTCCACCGCAGGCCAGCGCTCGCGTGGTGCTTGCTGGAACTGGCGCACGATCAGCGACTGCACGCCTTTGGCCTGGTCCAGGTTGTAGGCCATGAAGCGATCATGGAACAGCCCGACGATGGTGTCGGGGATGAACAGCAGCGCACCGGCGTAGGCGACGATGATCACCAGGTAGAGGCGCACCAGGATCTTCAGCATGCTCGGTCAGCACTCCCACTCGACGCGGCTGAACAGGTAACCTTTGCCCCACACGGTCTTGATCTTGCGGGCCTCGCCAGCGCTGTCGTCGAACTTGCGGCGCAGCTTGGAAATGGCGACATCCACCGAGCGGTCGGTGCCGTTGAACTCGATGCCGCGCAATTGCTGGAGGATGCGGTCGCGGCTGAGCACTTCACCGGCATTGCGCGCCAGCACCACCAACAGGTTGTATTCGCCGCTGGACAGCTCCACTTCTTCACCGCGCCAGCTGACCAGGCGCTCGGCCAGGTCGATGCGCAAGCAGCCAACCAGGATCTGCTCGCTGTCCAGGCGCGGCTCGTGCACGCCGCTGCGGCGCAGCAAGGTCCGTACACGCGCCAGCAGCACGCGGGGCTCGCACGGTTTGGTCACATAGTCGTCGGCGCCCATCTCCAGGCCCAGTACCTGGTCGTGGCTGTCGTCGCGGGCCGTCAGCATCAGGATCGGCAGGCTCTGCGACTCCTGGCGCAGCAGGCGGCACACCTGCAGGCCATCGATACCTGGCAGCATCAGGTCGAGGATGACCAGGTCGGGTTTGTCCTGGCGCAAGGCCTCCAGCACATGATCGCCGCGGGCGATCACCCGGACATGAAAGTCGTTGCGTTGCAGGTAGCTGGCGATCAGTTCGGACAGGGCGCTGTCGTCCTCGACCAGGAGAATATTCGGCATAGGCGTTTGGGCAGAATTCAGTGAAGACGTCGCCGGCCTCT
>NZ_JANIAG010000169.1:0-12235 GCF_028682155.1 Pseudomonas sp. 39004 | reverse complement strand
ATCTTATGCTGTGCCGTTCGCCACCCATTTCGAGGGTTGCCACCTGCTGTGAAAGCGGCCCGCATATTGCTCTACCTGCTCCAACTACCACCCGGAGCCCCGTGCAATGAGCTCACCTACCGAATTCCCGCTTTGCGAAGCCCCGCGCGCTTCCCGCAAGGGCCTGTTGCCCATTGCCATGGTGTTGTTCAGCTTCACATTCTTTACCGGTACGATGTTCGCCGGTGGCAAGCTGGGCATGGCCTTCAACTTTGCCGACATGCTGTGGGTGGCCACGGTCGGCAACACGTTATTGGCTTTGTATGCCGCCACCCTGGCGTTCATCGCGTCACGCAGCGGCCTCAACACCGTGCTGATGGGCCGCTTCTGCTTTGGTGAGGCGGGCAGCCGGCTTTCGGATTTCCTGCTGGGTTTCGCTGAGCTCGGCTGGTACGCCTGGGGCACGGCCACGGTGGCAATCGTGCTGGTCAAGCTGTTGGGACTGGCAGGGGGCTTTGCCGTGCCCTTGATGGTGCTGTTCGGCTTGGGCTTCAGTGTCACGGCCATCATCGGTTTCAAAGGGCTGGACGTGCTATCACGGGTTTCGGTGCCATTGATGTTCGCGCTGCTGCTGGTGTCGATGTACATCGCCACCCGCGATGCCGGTGGGTTTGCCGGCCTGGCCGCGGTGGTACCGCACGAAACCATGACTTTTTCGGCGGCCGTGACCATGGTGTTCGGCACCTTCGCCAGTGGCGCCACCCAAGCCACCAACTGGACGCGCCTGGCGCGCAGCGGGCGTGTGGCGGTGGTGGCCAGCATCGTTGCGTTTCTGCTGGGCAATGGCCTGATGGTGGTCGCCGGGGCCTGGTGCGCGATGGTGTATCAGCAGGCCGACATCGTCGAGGTGATGATGCTGCAAGGCCTGTCATTCGCGGCCGTGGTGATGTTGTGCCTGAACCTGTGGACGATTCAGGGCCCGACCCTCTACAACGTGTCGGCAGCGGCCTGCCACCTGCTGCGCAGCGAGCGCCGGCGCACCGCGACACTGGTCGCGGCCGGGGTGGGGATCATGCTGGCCATCGGCGGCATGTACGAAATGCTGATCCCGTTCCTGGTGCTGCTGGGCTCGGTGATTCCGCCGGTGGGCGGTGTAATCATGGCCGACTTCTGGTACCGCCACCGCGGCCAGTATCCGGCGCTGGGCGCAACGGCCCTGCCGCGTTACAACCGGGTGGGGCTTTTTGCTTATGCCGTAGGTGCGGTATTGGCGTATGCCTCGCCCTGGGTCGCGCCGCTGGTGGGCATCGCTGCTTCGGCGCTGTGTTACATCGTCATGCTTGAACTGAGCGGGCGGCGCCGGGTGGTAGGCGAGGCGGGTGTCGAGCCGTGAGTCTGGCGCTGGATGAAATTCTGCACCTGCCCGGCCTGCAGGAGATGACCGTGCGCGCTGGCGCGCGCAACCTGCAGCGGCGGGTGCGCTGGCCTTATGTAGCCGAGAACGAAGGCATCGCCGAGTGGGTGATGGGCGGCGAGCTGGTGTTCGTTACGGGCATCAACCACCCGCGTGGCGAGGCCAACCTGCTCAGCCTGGTGGAGGACGGCGAGGCCGTGGGCATCGCGGGCCTGGTTATCCTTACCGGTGGTACGTACATCCAGGGTATCCCGGCCAACGTGCTCACGCGTGCCGAGCAACTGGGCTTGCCGTTGATCGAGCAGCCTTATGCGCTGAAGATGGTGGTGGTCACCCACCTGATCGGGACGGCGCTGGTACAGATGACCCAGGTGCGGCGTTCGCGCAACGATATCTTGGGCCAGCTGTTGACCGGTGACTATCCAAGCCTGGCGATCGCCCGGCAACGCGCGGCCCACCTGGCACTGGCGCTTGACGAGCCGCGGCGCCTGCTGGCGCTGCGCTTGTCGGGCGTCGATGGCTTGTTCGAGCGCCATGGGCTGGCCCAGGGTGAGCGGGTGTGGCAAGGCGTTCGCCAGGCCCTGGAAGATCAGTTGGAAGCCTGGTGCCGTGGCAGGCCGGGCACCGTGACCGCGCACTTGCCGGGTGACCTGTTCGTGCTGTTGCTGCCGGACGCTGCCGGCCTGCCAGCCACGCTGGCCGCGCTGCACCGGCAATTGGTCGCTGTGGCCGGGGAGTTGGGCTTGTACATGGGCCTGTCGAGCCGTGCCGAGGAGTGCGCCCACTACCGCCATGCACTCAACGAGGCGCGTCAAGCCCTGGAGGTGGCGCAAAACCTGCGCCCGGCCAACGGCTTTTGCGACTTCAGCGAACTGGGTGTACTGCGCCTGCTGCAGGGCATCGTCGATCGCTCGCTGATCGACGATTTCGTCGGCCAGACACTCGGCCCGTTGATAGCACCGGGCCGCAAGCATCCCAATACCCTGGTGCATACCCTCGACGCCCTGCTCAAGGAGAATGGCAATGGGCTGAAGGCCGCCCAGCGCCTGGGGCTGCACCGTAATACCATCAACCAACGCATTCAACGCATCGAACAACTGAGTGGCCAGTCCCTGGACGATCCGCTTTTTCGTATGAACGCTTCGGTGGCCATGCTGGTTTGGCGCATGACCGAAGCCCAAGGCAAGGAGTAACGCCATGAACATCATCAACGCACGCCTGCGAGGCAAGGCTGGCCTGTTTCGCATCGAACTGAACGGCGACCGCATTGCCAGCATCCAGCCCCAGAGTGGTACGGTGGCACCGGGGGCCAGCGATGACCTGGATGCCGGGCAGAACCTGGTGGTAGCCCCCTTCGTCGAGCCGCACATCCACCTCGACGCCACCCTCACTGCCGGCCAGCCGAAGTGGAACATGAGCGGCACCTTGTTCGAAGGCATCGAGCGCTGGGCCGAACGCAAGGAAATCACCACCCACGAAGACATCAAGACCCGCGCCACCAAGACCATCGGCATGCTGGTCGACCACGGCATTCAGCACGTACGCACCCATGTCGATGTCACCGACCCCAAGCTCACTGCGCTCAAGGCCATGGTCGAGGTGCGTGAAGAGGTGCGCCACCTGGTCGACCTGCAAATCGTCGCCTTCCCCCAGGAGGGCATTGAGTCGTACGCCAATGGCCGGGCGCTGATGACCGAAGCAGTTGCCATCGGCGCCGATGTGGTCGGCGGTATTCCGCATTTCGAGAATACCCGCGACCAGGGCGTTTCGTCGGTCAAGTTCCTGATGGACCTGGCCGAGCGCACCGGGTGCCTGGTGGATGTGCACTGCGACGAAACCGACGACCCGCAGTCGCGCTTCCTTGAAGTGCTGGCCGAGGAAGCCCGCGTGCGGGGCATGGGCGCCCGGGTCACCGCCAGCCACACCGTGGCGATGGGCTCTTACGACAACGCCTACTGCTACAAGCTGTTCCGTTTGCTCAAGATGTCGGGCATCAACTTTGTGTCGTGCCCGACCGAGAGTATTCACCTGCAAGGGCGCTTCGACAGCTACCCCAAGCGACGCGGGGTAACGCGGGTGGCGGAAATCGACCGCGCGGGCATGAACGTGTGTTTTGGCCAGGACTCCATCGTCGACCCGTGGTACCCGCTGGGCAATGGCAACATCCTGCGCATCCTCGAGGCCGGGCTGCACATCTGCCACATGCTCGGCTATGAAGACTTGCAGCGCTGCCTGGACCTGATCACCGACAACAGTGCACGTACGCTAAACCTGGGGGACCGCTATGGCATCGAGGTCGGGCGGCCAGCGAACCTGCTGTTGCTGTCGGCGCCGGATGATTACGAGATGGTCCGCAGCCAAGGGTACGCGCTGGTGTCGGTGCGCAATGGCAAGGTGTTGATGCGGCGTACGCCTTCGCAGGTCGAACGCCTGGCCTGACCCCGCTACAGGTTCAATCGAACGCCCCGCAGGCTTTTGCCTGGCGGGGCGTTTTGCATTCTGCGAGACGCTACTCGACTGTTGCCGTACGCGTTTCCCAATCGAAATTGTCATTTCCAGCGCCTCACATGCGATAAGCCGTGATTATTCCATGTGATTTAGTACTTGAAATGATGTCACCGCTCGGTCAAAATTAGTACGTAATTACATGTTACGTACCATGGTACAAAATCGTAGGAGCAAGCATGGCCCGGGGCGGTATCAACAAGGTGGTAGTGCAGCAGGCGCGTCAGGCCCTGATCGCCCGTGGCGAGAACCCGAGCATCGATGCAGTACGCATCGAACTGGGAAATACGGGCTCGAAAAGCACCATTCACCGCTACCTGAAAGAGCTCAACGAGCAGCAGGCCGTGGCCACGGCAGGGCCCGCAGGGTTGAGCGAGACGCTTGGGCGCTTTGTCGGGCAGTTGGCCAGCCAACTGCAGGAAGAAGCGGACGCGCGCATCGAAGAGGCCGAAGCTGTTTTCACCCAACAGCGCGAGCAGCTTGAAGGGCAGTTGCAGCTGGCCCAGCAGGCCCTGGCTGCGGCTCACCAGCAACAGCAGATACAGGCCGCCGCACTGGCCGCCGAGTCGGAAAAGCTGCTTTCGACCCAGAGCACTTTGCAGGCAGAACAACTGCGCAGCGCCAGCCTCAACCAGGCATTGGGCGAGTTGCAGGTGCGCCTGGGCGACAAGGAAGAGCAGGTGCGCTCACTGGAAGACAAGCATCGCCACGCCCGCGATGCGCTGGAGCATTACCGCAGCGCCAGCCGCGAGCAGCGCGAGCAGGAGCAACGCCGCCACGAGGCGCAGCTGCAGCAACTGCAAGTAGAAATACGCCAACTGCAGCAGGGCATGATCATCAAGCAGGATGAGCTGACCAGGCTGCACCGCGATAACGAGCGCTTGCTGGGCGAACACCGGCAGGCCACCAGCGACCGCAAGGCGCGTGACGAACTGCTGGAGCAGCGTGACGCGCAGATCCAGGGCTTGCGCACGATCCTGGCCCAGGCCCAAGGCGCCAGTGAGGAGATGCGCCGGCAACTGGACGTGCAAACGCAGTTGCTTGACGCCAAGCGCGAACTGCACGCCGAACAGGTGCGCCAGGTGCAGCATCTGGAAGCTGAGCTACTGGAGCGCGATGAGGCGCTGAAGGCCTGCCACACGCAATTGAGCGAACACACCCAAGCCAAATAAGCCTTAGATAAATCAAACTTCCTCGGGCGGGTGCTTTCTTCCGTAGACCTTCACAGGAGACAGTGCCATGCATACGCCAGGACCAAAGCAAACCCCGCAGAAGGGGCCTCACTCGTCTGATCACGCGGATAAAAAGGAAGACTTGGGTTTTGACCCCGACTCGCCAGACCTGGAAGACCCCCAGGTAGACCCGCAAGGCCCGGCCATCGCGCCCCGGGACGTCGAGAAAGACCAGTGAGCTACGGGGCCGCCGAGCGGCCCCGCATTCACCGTGGTTAGCCTTGCGTTTGCTTGGCGGCTTCCACGCCCGATGCGGACAGCTTGATCGGGTAGTGCAGGCTGACTTGGTGGTTGCCATCGACAGCCACGCTGCCGTCGTGAATCAATCCGTCGTCCTGAAGCGTCTTGAGCATGCCGGCTACCACTTTTTCACCCCGGTAGTTGTCCAGCACTTCCTTGCCCAGCCCCTCAGGGTGGGCGTGCAGCAGACGGGTCAACACTTCAGCGCGCAATGCATCATTAGTCATGTGTGGCCTCACTTGCCGTGTTTGGCCTGAAGCGCCTTGGCATGCTCCAGGTGCTGTTCGAGTTTAGGCAGTGTGTCGCTGGCGAATGCCTTCAGCTCAGCCTTGTCGGACGATGCGGCTTCTTTCTTGAACAGTTCGACGGCCTTTTCATGGGCATCGACCTGGTTGTTGATGTAGGACTTGTCGAAGGATTCTTCACGCCATTCCAGGATCATCTTCTTGACCTTGTCGGTCAGTGCCGCCTCATCGGGCACCGAAATGTCCAGCTTGCGGGCAATGTCGCCGAGTTTCTGGTTGGCCTGGGTATGGTCGGTGACCATCTGCTGGGCGAACGCTTTGATGTCGGCATTCTGGCTTTTCTCCTTGGCCAGGTTGCCCGTCACCACTTCGGCGATGCCCGCTTCGGTCGCCCCGTCGACGAAATCATCGGAACTCGCTGCCATTGCATGCACCGACGCCAGGCCCAGCGCCATGGATAGCCCCACGCGCTTGATGAACAGACTGCTCATGCTTCACTCCTTAACCGTTGGCGCGACTTCAGTGTCGCGTACGGTTGAGCATGTGCAGGCGCTAAAGGTTTAAAGTTTTTCCCGACTGGCACTCACCTCGCCAGCAAGGTTGAACGTTGGGCAAGGGCAGGGCTCACACATTCAAAGCAGGCAGCGAGGAGCCACGCACATGAGCATTGACCGCAGCATCCCCGAGCTTGAGGCCTGGTACGCCCAGTATGACGATGTCAGTTACCGGCGCGAGTCGCCGGACGCCTACCATCATGAGCTGGTGCGCACGGCCGAAGCCCTGCGCGACGATGGCGCCATCGACTGGGATGACTGGCTGCAGCTCAAGGCCATGGCCGACCAGGCGCACATCAACGCGCTCGCAGATGCGGTGCGGGCGCATGTGGAAGACCCGGACGCATGAAAGCGCTGAAGATCGCCACCTTCAATATCAACGGTATTCGCAGTCGGCTACCGGCTTTGATTGCCTGGCTGGAGCGGGAAAAACCTGACATCGCCTGCCTGCAGGAGCTGAAAGCGCCCGATCAGCAGTTCCCACGCGACGCGCTCGAAGCCGTGGGTTACGGCTGTTTGTATCAGGGGCAGCCTTCGTGGAACGGCGTTGCCATTCTCGCCCGTGGCAGCGAGCCGCTGGAAGTGCGCCGCGGCCTCCCAGGCATGGAGGCGGATGAGCAGAGCCGCTACCTGGAGGCCGCCGTGCAAGGGCTGGTCATCGGCTGCCTTTACCTGCCCAACGGCAACCCGCAACCCGGGCCCAAGTTCGACTACAAACTGCGCTGGTTCGAATGCCTGATCGAACATGCGGCCCGCTTGCGCGCGAGTGAGCACCCGGTGTTGCTGGCGGGAGACTTCAACGTCGTGCCCACCGATTTCGACATCTATAACCCGCGCTCCTGGCTCAAGGACGCGCTGCTGCAGCCTGAGTCCCGAGACTGCTACCAGCGCTTGCTAAGCCAGGGCTGGACCGATGCGCTACGCCATTTGCACCCGCACGAGCGGGTCTATACCTTCTGGGACTACTTCCGTAACCACTGGCAGCGTAATGCCGGGTTGCGTATCGACCATCTGCTGCTCAACCCGGAACTTGCGCCTTACCTCAAGGCCGCCGGGGTGGATGCCTGGGTGCGCAACGAACCCAAGGCCAGCGACCATGCCCCGGTGTGGATCGAACTGGCGTCACGCAAGCGGCGCTGAACTATAGTCATAAGCGGCGAACGCGGGATCGCAAGGGAATAGAATGTGCGCAGCCAGGCAACAGGATGATGAAGGGCACCTCGCGGTAACCAGCGAGGGCCGGGCCGTGGGGCTGTTCCGCCTGGTCCTGGCGTTCATGGTGGTGGTGATGTTGGCTTTCGTGGTGGTGGAGGGCTGGCGCATCTGGCGCGACTACCGCCATGCCTTCAGCAACGCCGAGAACATGGTGACCAACCTCGCCCGCGCCACGGCCCAACATGCCGAAGACGCCATACGCCAGGTGGATGTAGTGACCGCATCCTTGGCCGAGCGCCTGGAAGGTGACGGCTTCGAGCATATGGACCGCCCGCGGCTGCATGCCTTGCTGGCCCAGCAAAAGGCGCTGATGCCGCAGTTGCATGGGCTGTTCGTGTATGGCCCCGATGGCAACTGGCTGGTCACCGACCAGGCGGCCATACCGCCCAATGCCAACAATGCCGACCGCGACTATTTCGTTTATCACCGCACCCATGCCGACCACCAGGTACGCATCGGCTCGGTGGTGCGCAGCCGCTCCACGGGCGACCTGATCATCCCCATCTCCCGGCGCCTGGAGTATGGCGATGGGCGTTTTGCCGGGGTATTGCTGGGCACCATCAAGGTGGACTGGTTCGTGCGCTACTACGGCGATTTCAAAATCGATGAGCGTGGCGCGCTGGTACTGGCCAAGCGCGACGGCACTATTCTGGTTCGCCGGCCGTTCGTGTCCAGAATGGTGGGGCGGACACTGGCCAACAGCGAGATTTTTCGCAACCACTTGCCTTATGCCAGTGAAGGGGTGGCTGAGGCGGTGGCGGTAGTGGATGGCACGCCACGGCTGTATGCCTACCGTGCCTTATCGAGTTACCCGCTGGTAGTCGAAGCCGGGCTTTCCCGGGAGTCCATCGTGGCACCGTGGCGGCACGATGCGATCAAGTCGGTGGCTGCCTTGCTGCTGTTGTTGGTGGGGTTGGCGGCATTTGGCGGGGTGGTCTTGCGCCAACTGCGCGAGCGCATTGTCATCGAGCGCGCGCTGCACCAGGCGCACCAGACCTTGCGCTCACTGGCGCTGACCGACAGCCTGACCGGGCTTGGCAATCGTCGGCGGCTGGATGCGGTGCTCGCACCGGAGCTACGGCGGGCCCGCCGGCAGGGGCACTCGGTGGCGCTGGTGATGCTCGACCTGGACTACTTCAAGGCTTACAACGACCGTTATGGACACCTTGCCGGGGATGAGTGCCTGCAGCGTTTCGCCGAGCTGCTGCAACAGGCATTGAGGCGCCCGGCGGACTTGGCGGTGCGCTACGGCGGCGAGGAGTTCACGCTGCTGATGCCCGACACTGATGGGCCGGGCGCCGAATTGGTCGTTCAGGCGCTGCAGCAGCTGCTGCGCCGGCATGTGATCGAGCATGGCGGCAGCCCATTGGGGCGCGTGTCGTTCAGCGCTGGGATTGCGATCGGCGACCTGGCCCGCGACACGATCACCGCCGAACGCCTGATGGCGGCGGCGGACGGGGCGTTGTATCAGGCCAAGCGGCAGGGCCGGGACCGTTACTGCCTGGCGGATAGCGTGGCGGCAGGTGTAGACCCCTGAACCGACAAGACAGCAAGGGTGCGCAGCTCAGTCGATACGCAGGTGCATCGCGCAGCGGCCCTTGAGCCCGTGGGCAACTTCGCTGGCCAGAATCTGCCGCAGCCGCGCGCACAGCAGGCCTTCGTCAAGGGTTTCAAAGCCATAGCGCCTGTAGAACGGCGCATTCCAGGGCACGTCGGCAAAGGTGGTCAAGGTCAGTTCCCGGGCGCCTGATGCGCGGGCCACTGCGACCAGCTGATCGAGCAGCTTGCGCCCGATACCTTGCCCTTGTGCCTCCCGTCGCACGGAGATCTCATGAATGTGCAATGCCTGTTGCTCATACCCTGCGCACGCAAAACCCAGAATCTGCCCGGTGTCAGCCTCGGCCAGCCAGCTTGCACCGGCGTCGACGCAGGCCTGATGGGTGGTGATGTCCAGCACATCACCTGCAGCCAGCCAGGCCAGCGCCGGCAGGCTGGCGAAAGCCTGAGCGGCTGACCGCTCGACCTCGGCAAGCCTGGGGATGTCACGGGTGAGGGTAGGGCGTATAAGCACAAGTCGGTCCTGCAAGCCGTCGGGTGGGTGGGCGTCAGTCTGCCGCCGCCACCTGCGGCTGCAGCTGCCAGCGCACCGAGCTTACACCCTTTTCCAGGCTTACCCGGCTGACCAGCCGCTCCAGTTGCGCCGGCGCCTGCGGGTTGCCCAGCAGCTCGGCGCGTACTTCAAGACGCGCCGGGTTGGGCAGGTCCTCACTGTGCAGCGACTGCAGCCGCAGCTCAGGGTCGCCCAGGCTGTGCAGCATCAGGCTGCGCACCTGGATTTCGTCCTCGGCGCGGCACACCACGCGCACCTCGAAGCGTTGTTCCACTTCAGTGGCCGGCACGATGTCCTGGCGGTCCAGGCGCTGGGCGATATCACGCAGCAGGATATTGGCGCACAACACCGCCAGGCTGCCCAGGGTGGCCTCCAGCAGCAGGCCAAGGCTGCACAGTACGCCAACGGCGGCCGTGCACCAGAGGGTGGCGGCGGTGTTCAGGCCGCGCACGTTGAAGCCGTCGCGCATGATCACGCCGCCGCCGAGAAAGCCGATGCCCGACACCACGTAGGCTGCAACGCGCGAGGCATCGTTGGCGGCCATGCCCGGCACTGCCTGGGTCATCAGCACGAACAGACAGGCACCGATACTGACCAGTGCATTGGTGCGCAGGCCGGTCAGGCGTTGACGCAGTTGACGCTCGGCGCCGATGAGTGCGCCCAGCAGCAGGGCGACGCTGACGCGCAGCAGAAAGACTTTCCAATCCATAGCAAACCTCTTCCACGGGCACAGGCCCGCATGAACGCCATCACGTGTTGGCGTGGTTGAATAACCAGAAAATGCGCAGGGCCACGAAGGGTAGGGAAAGAGGAAGGCTTCAGCCAGGGAGGCTGGAGAAAACCACCATCACACCATGACGGCGAGACAGTGGCAGGACACTGCCGGACTAGCTCGCCAAGTGGGCCTGTCGCAAGCGACTGGGGCTACTGTCCAATGCAGGACTCCTGTTCAGGGATGCGAAATTGCGTCGCGGACCTTACGCCGCGAGGTAGACGAGGTCAAGGGCAAAAACATGACAACGGCTTCATCCGGAAAGTGCCTACAGCCTGTCACGGCTTCATGGAAAAAAAAGCCGGCAGTCGTTACCCTTGCGCCTTCCCTTGATACTGCCCGGGCCCTTACATGCTGTTCAATCTCGCCGTGCTGTTCGGCACACTGGTGGCCATGGAGGGCGTTGGCACGCTGGCTCACAAGTACATCATGCATGGCTGGGGCTGGTGGCTGCATCGCTCGCACCACGAGCCGCACCTGGGCATGCTCGAGACCAACGACCTCTACCTGGTGGCGCTTGGGCTGATCGCCGCCGGGCTGGTGGCGCTGGGCAAAGGCGGGTATGCACCGCTGCAATGGGTGGGCGGGGGAGTGGCAGGGTACGGCGTGCTGTATGTGCTGGCCCACGATGGCGTGTTCCATCGCCACTGGCCGCAGAAACCGCGGCCGGTCAATCGCTACCTCAAGCGGCTGCATCGCGCTCATCGTCTGCACCATGCGATCAAGGGCCGCAAGGGCACTGTGTCGTTCGGCTTCTTCTACGCACCCCCGCTCAAGGTGCTGAAGCGCCAATTGCACAGCCGTCGCGACCGGCCCTGAGCTCAGTTGACCGGTTCGCCCTTGGCCTCTGCTGCGGTTGCGCCGTGCCCACGGCTTACCCACCAGCCAAAGCCGGCTGCGGTAAAGAACATGATCAGGCTGTAAAGCGCCGCCGGCACTGCCATGGTCGGGTTGTTCAGCAGCGAAGGGCTCAACGCCAAGGCGATCGCCAGGGTGCCGTTGTGGATGCCGATTTCCATACCGATGGCGATGGCCTGGCGCTTGGGAATGTTCAGCAGCCGGGGCACCCAGTAGCCCACCGACAGGCTCAGCAGGTTGAACAGCAGGGCAGCCAGGCCGACTACCGGGGCGTACGCCAGCACGGTCTGCCAATCCTTGGCCAAGGCCAGCACGATGGTGAACGCCAGAAACAGCGCCGCCACCAGCTTCATGGGCTTTTCCATGCGTACAGCGAAGCCCGGTGCAAAACGGCGGATCAACATGCCCAACGCCACCGGCAGCAGCACAATCGCGAACACCTGCATGACCTTGGCGAACTGCAAGGGGATGGCCTGGTCCGACGCCATGAACCAGCCTAGCGACAGGTTTACCAGCAGCGGCATGGTGAGGATCGCGATCAACGAGTTGACCGCCGTCAGGGTGATGTTCAACGCCACATCACCGTGGGCCAGATGGCTGAACAGGTTGGCCGTGGTGCCGCCCGGCGAGGCGGCCAGCAGCATCAGCCCCACCGCCAGGGCAGACTCCAGGCCAAAGCCGTTGGCGATCAGGAAGCACACCAGTGGCAACAACAGAATCTGGCAGGCCAGGCCAATTACGACCGGTTTGGGGTATTTCACCACCCTGGCAAAATCGGCCAGGGTCAGTGACAGCCCAAGGCCGAGCATGATGATGCCCAATGCCAAGGGCAGGAAGGCGGTAAGCAGGGGCGAGGCAGTCATGGAGGGCTCTCGGATCAAGGCGTCGTACGAAGGATTCCGAGGAGTGTAGGCCGCGCTGTATTGATAGCTAATTGCAAAGCGCCATCTCTTGGTAACCTTTTGTTACCGAACTGGTCGCCTGCAGCGTCTGCATGCCGCGTTGCGAAGGGCGTGCCGGCGCAGTAGCATGCGCGCTTTTACCAAGGATTAGCCTGTCATGCCGTTTCAGCAAGGTCTGCTTGCCACGCCGGACACTGGGGTACTGGGCG
>NZ_JANIAG010000168.1:0-12549 GCF_028682155.1 Pseudomonas sp. 39004 | reverse complement strand
CCTATCGCGACGCAAGGCCGCTCCTACACAATAGTGCGTCGCCATCGACATTTGCACAGGCCGCGCACCATGCCCCATATCCTCATCGTCGAAGACGAAGCCGCCATCGCCGACACGCTGGTCTACGCCCTGCAGGCCGATGGCCACAGCACCGAATGGGTGACCCTGGGCAGCGCGGCCCTCGTCCAGCAACGCCAGCGCCCGGCCGACCTGATCATCCTCGACATCGGCCTGCCCGATATCAGTGGCTTCGAAACCTGCCGCCAGCTGCGCCGCTTCAGCGAAGTGCCGGTGATGTTCCTCAGCGCCCGCGATGGCGAAATCGACCGAATCGTGGGCCTGGAGATCGGTGCCGACGATTATGTGGTCAAACCCTTCAGCCCGCGCGAGGTGGCCGCGCGCGTGCGGGCGATCCTCAAGCGCATGGCGCCAAGGGCCGAGCCTGCTGCTGCGGCAACGCTGTTCCAGCTCGACACCCTGCGCATGCAGATCAGCTACCGCAACCAGCCGCTGGCCCTGACCCGCCATGAGTTCCGCCTGCTGCAATGCCTGCTGGAGCAGCCCCAGCGGGTATTCAGCCGCGAGCAATTGCTCGATGCCCTGGGGGTGGCCTCCGACGTGGGCTACGAGCGCACCATCGACAGCCATATCAAGAGCCTGCGCGCCAAGTTGCGCCTGGTGGCCAGCGCGGCAGAGCCGATCCAGACCCACCGCGGCCTGGGCTACAGCTACAGCCCGGATCACGCCTGATGCGCCTGGGCATCCGGATCTTCCTGGTGTACTTCCTGTTTGTCGGGCTGGCGGGCTACTTTCTGCTCAACACAGTGCGCGAGCAGATCCGCCCGGTGGTGCGCCAGTCGTCCGAGGAAACCCTGGTAGACACCGCCAACCTGCTGGCGGAGATCCTGCACGATGACGTCAAGGCCGGCACCCTCGGCCAGAGCCGCCTGCCCGAAGTGCTCAAGGCCTACGGGTCGCGTAGCCCGGGCGCGCAGATCTGGGGGTTGGCGAAGAATCAGGTCAGCCACCGCATCTACGTGACTGACGCCAAAGGCATCGTCCTGCTCGACTCCAGCGGTGAAGGCCTGGGCAAGGACTATTCGAAGTGGAACGATGTCTACCTCACCCTGCGCGGCGAATACGGCGCCCGCTCCACGCGCAGCGTCGCTGATGACGAAAGCACCTCGGTGATGCACGTGGCCGCGCCGATCATCGATGACGGCCGGATCATCGGCGTGGTGACCGTGGCCAAGCCCAACAGCTCGCTGCAACCCTACATCGACCGCTCCGAGCAGCGCTTGCTGACGTTGGGCCTGGGCTTGATCGGCCTGGGCCTGTTGATCGGTGCTGCGCTGTCGTGGTGGCTGGCGCGCTCGCTGCGCAGGCTGGCCCGCTACGCCCAGGCCGTCAGCGAAGGCGAACGGGCGGCGCTGCCGCACTACAAGGGCGGCGAGCTGGCGCACCTGGCCAATGCGGTGGAGCGCATGCGCACGCAGCTGGAAGGCAAAGCCTATGTCGAGCGCTACGTACATACCCTGACCCACGAACTGAAAAGCCCGCTGGCGGCCATTCGCGGTGCCTCCGAGTTGCTGCAGGGCGATATGCCAGCCGAACAGCGGGCGCGCTTTGTGGGCAATATCGAACGTGAGAGCGAGCGCTTGCAGCAGATGATCGAGCGCCTGCTCAACCTGGCACGGGTCGAGCAGATGCAGGCGCTGGAAGACGAGCAGCAGGTGGCGTTGGCGTCGCTGGTCGACGAACTGCTGCTGGCCCATGCGGCACGTATCGAAGGGGCTGGCCTGCAGGTGCGCCAGCGGGTGCCGGTGGGGCTGCGGTTGTTGTGTGATCCGTTTCTGATGCGCCAGGCGCTGGCCAACCTGCTCGATAACGCGCTGGATTTTACCCCGGCGGGCGGGGCGCTGTTGTTCGAGCTGGAGCGCGAGGGCGGGCGCGTGGCATTGAGCCTGTTCAACCAGGGGCAGGCGATCCCGGCGTATGCCATCGGGCGGGTCAGCGAGCGGTTCTACTCACTGCCGCGGCCGGGCAGCGGGCGCAAGAGTACCGGGCTGGGGCTGAATTTTGTGGCTGAGGTGATGCAGTTGCATGGCGGTACGTTGGCGGTGGATAACGTTGACGGCGGGGTGCGGGTGCGGTTGTGGCTGCCGGGGCGGCGTATCAGCTGAGGTTGCTGGGGCTACGCGCAAAAACACGCAATCTCCATACAGTCTCCCCAAAGCCTCCATGCAAGGCGCAGACACTGCGCCCACTGCCATAGGAGGCCCCATGAACAAGACCTTGAGTTTCAAGCTCGGCATGATTGCCCTGCTGATGTTGCTGTTGCTGATCCCCCTGCTGCTGATCAATGGCCTGATCGACGAGCGCCAGAGCCTGCGTGACAGTGTGGTGCGGGACATCGCCCAGAGCGCCAGTTTCGACCAGCAGCTCAGCGGCCCGCTGCTGGTGGTGCCCTACCGCAAGTACCAACGGCGCTGGATCGACAAGGACGGCGAGCGTACCCAGGAAACCAGCACCATCGCCGGTCACCTGTACTTCCTTCCGGAAACCTTCGATGCCGACCTGGGCGTGGAGACCGAGCTGCGCGCACGTGGTATCTACCAGGCACGGCTGTTTCACGCCAAGGGCCGTATCAGTGGCCGCTTCAAACTCCCCGAGCGCTGGGGCATCGACAAGGACTTTGACGACTACCAGTTCGACAAACCCTTCCTGGTGGTGGGCATCAGCGACATCCGCGGCATCGAGAACGGCCTGGAGCTGACCTTCGACGAACGCAAGTTGCCGTTCGAAGCCGGCACCGGGCTCAGCTGGATGCGCGCGGGCGTGCATGCCAGTCTGCCAGGGCTGGATGGCCTGCAGGCGCGCGAGTTCAGCTATGGCTTCGACCTGGCGTTGCAGGGCACTGGCCAGCTGCAGGTATTGCCGGTGGGCCGCACCAGCAGTGTCGACCTGCGCGCCAACTGGCCGCACCCAAGCTTCATCGGCAGCTACCTGCCCAGCCGTCGCGACATCGATGCCCAGGGCTTTAGTGCCAATTGGCAGACGTCGTTCTTCGCCACCAACCTCGAAGACGCCCTGCGCCAGTGCGCCAGCGTGGGGGAGTGCACGGACTTCAGCGAACGGACCTTCGGCGTGAGCTTCGTCGACCCGGTGGACCAGTACTTGAAGAGCGAGCGGGCGATCAAATATGCGCTGTTGTTCATCGCCCTGACCTTTGCTGGCTTCTTCCTGTTCGAGGTGTTGAAAAACCTCAGCGTGCACCCGGTGCAGTACATCCTGGTGGGGGTGGCGCTGGCGTTCTTCTACCTGCTATTGCTGTCGTTGTCCGAGCACATTGGCTTCGGCCCGGCGTATGGGCTGTCGGCTTCGGCCTGTGTGTTGCTGATTGGCTTCTACCTGAGCCACGTGCTGCACAGCCTCGGGCGTGGGGTGGGGTTTGCGGCAGGGTTGGCAGCGCTGTACGCGATGCTTTATGGGCTGCTCAGCGCCGAGGACTATGCGCTGCTGATGGGCTCGCTGCTGTGCTTTGGCTTGCTGGGTGTGTTCATGGTGCTGACCCGGCGGTTGGACTGGGCACGGGTGGGGAGGTCGGCATGAGGGAGGATAGAGAAATCGGGCGCTGGTTGGCCCTCAGGATCGGGCAGTTGTTTCCTGTGATACCCAAGTAAGGATTGGGGCTGCTTTGCAGCCCCGCGAATGGCCCTGTCAGGCTGTCGGTGCTGTGGCGACCATCGAAGGCCGCTTGGCCACCTCGGCATACCACGCCGCCAACCCAGGCTGGCGCTCGCGCCAGCCAAACTCAGGCTGACGCAAGTCCAGATACCCCAGCGCACACGCCACACCAATCGCGGCCAGGTCAAAGCCTGAGATCAGTTCCGCGAGGTGCTCCTGCTCCAGGTTGGCCAGGCTACGGCGGATCTTGTCGCCCTGCGCCTCAAGCCAGCCGTCCCAGCGCTTGCCTTCAGGCCGCAGGAAGCTCTCATAGCGCGACGACACCGCCGCATCCATGATCGCATCGGCCTGCGACACCAGCGTCATGCGCCGCCAGCGCGCCGAGCCTTCACGCGGCAGCAACGGCAGGCCGACATGCTGCAGGTCCAGGTATTCGCAGATCACCCGGCTGTCGTGCAGCACCGTGCCGTCGTCCAGGCGCAGGGCCGGGATCTTGCCGATCGGGTTGCCCAGGTTGAGCTGCGCGTCGCCGCTCACCGGGCTGATATTCACCGGTTGCAGGGTGACGCGGTCAAGCTGGCCAGTCTCGTGCAGCACCACCATGACCTTGCGCACGAAGGGCGACAGCGGCGAGTGGAACAGCGTCATCGTGGCCATGGTTCAATTGCCTTGCAGGCTGGGCGGCAGGCACACGCCGGTACCGCCGATGCCGCAGTAGCCGCCCGGGTTCTTGGCCAGGTACTGCTGGTGGTAGGCCTCGGCGAAGTACACGGTTGGCGCTTGGTCGATCTCGGTGGTGATCGCGCCGAAACCGGCCTTGTTCAGCTCGGCCTGGAAGGCGTCGCGGCTGGCCTTGGCTTCGTCGAGCTGCTGCGGCGAGGTGCAGTAGATGGCCGAGCGGTACTGGGTGCCGACATCGTTGCCCTGGCGCATGCCCTGGGTCGGGTTGTGCAGTTCCCAGAACATCGCCAGCAGCTCGCGGTAGCTGAGCTTGTTCTTGTCGAACACCACCAGCACCACTTCGGTGTGGCCGGTCAGGCCCGAGCAGACCTCTTCGTAGGTGGGGTTGGGGGTGAAGCCGCCGGCATAGCCGACCACGGTGCTGACCACGCCTTCACGCTGCCAGAAGCGGCGCTCGGCGCCCCAGAAGCAGCCCAGGCCGAAGATGGCGAAGTCGATGTCGCCTTCGAAGAACGGGCCGAGCAGGGGCGTGCCCTCGAACACATAGTGGAACTCGGGCAGGGACATTGGGGTTTCGCGGCCAGGCAGCGCCTGCTCCGCAGTTGGCATGACGTTTTTGTTCACCAGGATTTCCGAACGCAGGACCATGGCCGCTCCTCTTTTTTCAGATATCTGTTTGTCAGATAGATAAGTGTTGGCCGCGAAAGGGCCGGAATGGCCTCTATAGTGCACGAGGTTGGCGCCGCTGTCAGGCCACCGGGCCGCGCGGATAACGCTTGAGTTTTTCGGCCAGCTCACGCCCCGGAATCGGCCGATCGAACAGATACCCCTGGCCCACATCGCAGCGGTGCCGGCGCAGAAACGCCAATTGCGCCGGGGTCTCGATGCCCTCGGCGACCACCTTGAGCTTGAGGTTATGGGCCATGGCCACCACCGCCGAGGTGATCTCCATGTCGTCCTGGTTGTCGGGGATTTCGTTGATGAAGCTGCGGTCGATCTTGATGATGTCGATCGGAAACTTCTTCAGGTAGCTCAACGACGAATAGCCCGTGCCGAAGTCGTCCATGGCCAAAGTCAGGCCCAGGGCCTTGAGCTCGTCGAGCTGGCGGTGGGTGTCTTCGGTCGCTTCCAGCAGCAGGCCTTCGGTCAGCTCCAGCTCCAGCAGGTGCGGGGGCAGGGCCTCCTCCTTGATGATCGAGCTGATTGATGCCACCAGGTCAGGGTCGGAAAACTGCTTGGGCGACAGGTTGATGGCCACGTGCAGGTTGCCCATGCCGGCCTCGCGCAGCTGTTGGCTCATGCGGCACGCCTGGCGCACCACCCACTTGCCGATGGGGATGATCAGGCCGGTTTCCTCGGCCACGCTGATGAACTGGTCCGGGCGGATCATGCCCCGCTCGGGGTGGTTCCAGCGCAGCAGTGCCTCCAGCCCCAGCAGGCGGCCGCTGCGCAGGCACAGCTTGGGCTGGTAGAACACCTCCAGCTCGTTCTGGGTCAGGGCGCGGCGCAGGTTGTTCTCGACGAACAGCTTGTAACTGGCCTCGGCATTGAGCACTTCGGTAAACACCTGCACCTGGTGCTTGCCGTTGGCCTTGGCCTTGTGCAGGGCCAGGCCTGCGTTTTTCATCAGGCTTGCCGGGTCGATGCCATGCAGCGGCGCGCAGGCCAGGCCCACCGAGGCGGTGACGTTGATCAGCTGGTTGTCGACGAACATCGGTTTGTCGAGGGTGCGTAGCAATTGCTGGGCGACGCCCTGGCCATCTTCCAGGTGGGTGTCGTCGAGCAGCACGGCAAACTCGTTGCTGGCAAAGCGCGCCAGGATGCCGCCGGCGCTGAGACTGTTGCGCAACCGTCGGGCGAGGCTGACCAGCAGCTTGTCGCCGGTCTGGTGGCCGAGGCTGTCGTTGATGCGCTTGAAGTTGTCGATGTCCACCAGCAGCAGGCACATGGAATGCTCGTCGTTGCGGGCAAAGCGCTCGTCGAGGCTGCGGATGAAGGCCGGGCGGTTGCCCAGGTTGGTCAGGTTGTCGGTGTAGGCCAGGCGTTCGATGCGTTGCTGGGCCAGCTTGGTTTGGGTGACATCTTCGTAGATGCCGATGTAGTGGGTCAGCTCGCGGTTGTCGCCATACACCTTGGAAATCGACAGCTGGCCCCAGTAGGGCTCGAGGTTTTTACGCCGGCTCTTGAATTCGCCCTGCCAGCTGTTGCCCATGGCCAGGCTCGACGGCGAATCGAACAGCAGCTCGCTGAGGTTTTCCAGGGCGGGCAGTTCGGCCAGTTGGCGGCCCTGGACTTCGTCGGTGCTGTATTGGGTGATCGCCGTGAAGCTTGGGTTGACGTACTCCACCACGCCATCGCGGTTGACCAGCAAAAAGGCGCTGGCGCTTTGCTCTACGGCGCGCTGGAACAGGTGCAGGGCACTGGCTGCCGTGCGCCGGTTGTGGTTGGTGATGACCTGGGCGAACTGGTCGGCCAGCTCACCGGCAAAGGCGATTTCGTCCGACTGCCAGGCCCGCGGCTGGCCGCTTTGCTCCAGGCACAACACGCCGATGACCTGGCCATCGACGCGCACGCTGGCATCGAGCATGGCTTTGTTGTCGGGGCGCAGGCTTTGCGTCAGGGCGCGGGTACGCGGGTCGTGGCTGGCGTTGTGGGCATCGATGGCGCGGCTGGCGTGCAGGGCGTCGAGGTAGTCGGGAAAGCGGCTGGCATCGATGGCTTCGGGCAGGCGGTGTTGCTGCTCGTGGCGATACCAGGCGCTGATCGGCTCCAGGCGCTGGTCTTCCAGGTGCCAGATGCTGGCGCTGTCGACCTTGTAGATTTCGCAGGCGCTCTGGGTGATCAGCTCGGCGGCTTCGAGCAGCGAATTTTCGGCGCTGTAGCGCTGGCGGGCCAGGCGCAGGATCAGGTCTTGCTGACCACGCACCCGCTCCAGGTGTTCGAGCTGTTCTTGCTGGGCGCGCTGGTTGAGTTGCAGGGCCAGTTGCAGGCGAGTGTTGCGTGACTCCAGCTCGCTGGGGTCTGCGTCGTTGGCGTCGTCGGGCGGATCGTCGAGCACGCTCAGGTAGCCGCGCAGCAGTTGGCGATTGTGCTGCCTGTAGGCCTCCCCGGCCTCGACCAGACGCAGCGATGCACCCGGGCCATGCAGGGTGTAGCGCACCCGGTAATAACCGCGCCGGGCCAGCTGCGACTGGATTTCATCGTGCAATCTGTAGCGGGCCTCGGGCTCCATCAGGCTGGCATAGGGCGCATCGACCATGGCACAGAGTTCGCCGGCCTGAAGGCCGAACTGGCGCTCGCAGGCAGGGTCGAGGTAGAGCATCGCCCAGGTGGCTTCGTTGAGCCTTTCGAAACGCAGCATCCCGAGCCGCGAGGGCACGGGTAGCTGCGTGACGACCTCGGCCGCCACACGGCTGGCGGCATCGGGTTGGCTTTTCATCGAAGACTCGCTTGAAGAGGGAACGCAGCCTGGCGGCGACGGTGGATCTGGCAAGGTTGCATCATGTCCCGAGGGCTGGCAAGCGGCCATGCGTGATGCTGTGGAAGGGTTATCGGCTGATGTGGCCGATTCTGTAGTTTGGCTGGAGATTTTGGGGCCGCGTTGCGGCCCATCGCGACACAAGGCCGCTCCTACAGGGAACCGCGATCGCCTTGTAGGAGCCTTGTGTCGCGATGGAGGGCGAAGCCCTCCCAGGATATCCAGACAAAAAAAAGCCCCGCCAAATGACGGGGTTGAGGTACGAGCGTGGCAGCTCGAAAAGGGTACTGCCCCTCTTGCGAGGGGCAGCTTGCCGCCTTACAGCAGCAGGGTGCGGATATCCGCCAGCACGTCGCCCAGGCGCTTGGTGAAGCGCGCGGCGGCAGCGCCGTTGATCACACGGTGATCGTAGGACAGCGACAGCGGCAGCATCAGCTTCGGCTGGAAGGCTTTGCCATCCCACACCGGCTGCATGGTTGCCTTGGACACACCGAGGATCGCCACCTCTGGCGCATTGACGATCGGCGTGAAGCCGGTGCCGCCAATGTGGCCGAGGCTGGAGATGGTGAAGCAGGCGCCTTGCATGTCGTCGGCCGACAGCTTTTTGGTGCGCGCCTTCTCGGCCAGTGCAGCGGCTTCGGCAGCCAGTTGCAGCAGGTTTTTCTGGTCGACGTTCTTGATCACAGGGACCAGCAGGCCGTCCGGGGTGTCCACGGCAAAGCCGATGTTCACGTACTTCTTGCGGATGATGGCCTTGCCGCTTGGTGCCAGCGAGCTGTTGAAGTCCGGCAGTTCCTTGAGCAGGAAGGCGCAGGCCTTGAGCAGCAGCGGCAGCACGGTCAGCTTGACGCCAGCCTTCTCGGCCACGGCCTTCTGCGCAACGCGGAAGGCTTCCAGCTCGGTGATGTCGGCAGAGTCGAACTGGGTCACGTGCGGCACGTTCAGCCAGCTGCGGTGCAGGTTGGCGGCACCGACCTGCATCAGGCGGGTCAGGGCCACTTCTTCCACTTCACCGAACTTGCTGAAGTCCACGGCAGGGATCGGCGGGATGCCAGCGCCGCCAGTCGCGCCGGCAGCTGCCGGTGCTTCTTTGGCCTTCTGCATCATCGCCTTGACGTAAACCTGCACGTCTTCTTTCAGGATACGGCCGTGCGGGCCGGTCGCGGCAACCGCGCCCAGCTCGACACCGAACTCACGGGCCAGCTGGCGAACAGCGGGGCCTGCGTGAACCTTGGCGTTGTTGCCGGCAGCCGGTGCGGTAGCGACCGGTGCAGGGGCAGCAGCGGGGGCAGCGGCAGCCGGTGCGGCGGCCGGAGCCGCCTCAGCCTTGGCCGGTGCAGCAGCGGCAGGCGCTGGCGCAGCAGCCGGGGCGGCGCCCGCGACTTCCAGTTTGATGATCAGGTCACCGGTGCCGACTTCGTCGTCCAGCTTGGCGATCACTTCCTTGACCACGCCAGCGGCGGGCGAAGGGATTTCCATGGAGGCCTTGTCGGACTCTAGGGTAATCAGCGACTGGTCGGCTTCGACGGTGTCGCCGACCTTGACCAGCACTTCGATGATCTTGGCCTTGCCCGACGAGCCGATGTCCGGCACGTGGATGTCCTGCACGCTGGCAGCAGCAGGGGCTGCAGCCGGCGCAGGGGCCGCTTCGGCAGCCGGCTTTTCAGCGGCAGCCGGTGCAGCGGCAGGGGCAGGTGCGGCGGCTGGGGCCTCGGACGCAGCAGCGCCCTCGGCTTCCAGAACCAGCAACTCGTCGCCCTCTTTCAGGCGATCGCCCAGCTTGACCTTCAGCTCTTTGACGATGCCGGCCTTGGGGGCCGGGATCTCCATGGAGGCCTTGTCGGACTCCAGGGTCAGCAGGCTCTGGTCAGCCTCGATACGGTCACCGACCTTGACGAACAGCTCGATGATTTCACCTTCACCGCTGCCGATGTCAGGTACGCGAATGAGTTCGCTCACTTAAAAATACTCCTCAGCAGTCCAGTGGGTTGCGCTTGTCCGGATCGATACCGAACTTGACGATAGCGTCAGCCACCACTTTCGGTTCGATCTCGCCACGGTCAGCCAAGGCTTCCAGGGCAGCCAGCACCACGAAGTGACGGTCGACTTCGAAGAAGTGACGCAGCTTCTTGCGGCTGTCGCTGCGACCGTAACCATCGGTACCCAGGACTTTGAACTCTTTGCTCGGCACCCACTGGCGAATCTGTTCGGCGAACAGCTTCATGTAGTCGGTGGAGGCGATGACCGGGCCTTTGCGACCGTTCAGGCACTCTTCGACGTAAGTCAGCTGAGGCTTCTGGCCAGGCTTGAGGCGGTTGGCGCGTTCCACGGCCAGGCCGTCACGACGCAGTTCGTTGAAGCTGGTGACGCTCCACACGTCGGCACCGACGTTGAACTCTTCACGCAGGATCTTCGCCGCTTCGCGGACTTCGCGCAGGATGGTGCCGGAGCCCATCAGCTGAACGTGGTGCGCGGCTTCGCGGGTGTCTTCTTCGAGCAGGTACATGCCCTTGATGATGCCTTCCTCGACACCGGCCGGCATGGCTGGCTGCTGGTAGGATTCGTTCATCACGGTGATGTAGTAGAAGATGTCCTGTTGCTCTTCGGTCATCTTCTTCATGCCGTCCTGGATGATCACCGCCAGCTCGTAGCCGTAGGTCGGATCATAGGTGCGGCAGTTCGGGATGGTGCCCGCCATCATGTGGCTGTGACCGTCTTCGTGCTGCAGGCCTTCACCGTTGAGGGTGGTACGGCCGGCGGTACCGCCGATCAGGAAACCACGGGTGCGGCTGTCGCCAGCGGCCCAGGCCAGGTCGCCGATACGCTGGAAGCCGAACATCGAGTAGAAGATGTAGAACGGCAGCATCGGCTGGTTGTGGCAGCTGTACGAGGTACCGGCAGCGATGAACGACGACATGGCGCCGGCTTCGTTGATGCCTTCCTCGAGGATCTGGCCCTTCTTGTCTTCGCGGTAGAACATCACCTGGTCTTTATCGACTGGCTCGTAGAGCTGGCCGACCGACGAGTAGATGCCCAACTGGCGGAACATGCCTTCCATACCGAAGGTACGGGCTTCGTCCGGGATGATCGGGACGATGCGCTGGCCGATTTCCTTGTCCTTGACCAGCTGCGCCAGGATGCGCACGAAAGCCATGGTGGTGGAGATTTCACGGTCGCCCGAGCCGTCCAGGATCGCTTTCAGCGTTTCCAGGGATGGGGTCGGTACGCTGAAGCTCTTGGCGCGACGTTGCGGCACGAAGCCACCCAGGGCAGCGCGGCGCTCGGCCAGGTACTTGGCTTCGGCTGAACCTTCTTCTGGCTTGAAGAACGGCAGGTTCTCGAGGTCGGCATCCTTGACCGGGATGTCGAAGCGGTCACGGAAGTGACGCAGGCTGTCGACGTCGACCTTCTTGGTGTTGTGCGCGGTGTTCTTGGCTTCGCCTGCACCGGTGCCGTAACCCTTGATGGTCTTGGCCAGGATGACAGTCGGCTGCTCTTTGTGGTTCACCGCCTGGTGGTAAGCCGCGTAGACCTTGTACGGGTCGTGGCCGCCACGGTTGAGCTTCCAGATCTCGTCGTCGGACAGGTCTTCGACCATGGCCTTGAGCTCTGGGGTGTTGAAGAAGTTCTCACGCACGTAGGCGCCGTCTTTGGCTTTGTAGTTCTGGTACTCGCCATCGATGACTTCGTCCATGCGGCGCTGCAGGGCACCGTTGGTGTCCTTGGCCAGCAGTGGGTCCCAGAAACGGCCCCAGACGACTTTGTTGACGTTCCAGCCACCGCCACGGAACACGCCTTCGAGTTCCTGGATGATCTTGCCGTTGCCGCGAACCGGGCCGTCGAGGCGCTGCAGGTTGCAGTTGATGACGAAGATCAGGTTGTCCAGCTTCTCGCGGCCAGCCAGGGCGATCGCGCCCAGGGATTCCGGCTCGTCGCACTCGCCGTCGCCCATGAAGCACCAGACCTTCTGCTTGCCGGCCGGGATGAAGCCACGGGCTTCCAGGTACTTCATGAAGCGTGCCTGGTAGATCGCCTGGATCGGGCCCAAGCCCATCGAAACGGTCGGGAACTGCCAGAAGTCAGGCATCAGCCAAGGGTGCGGGTACGAAGACAGGCCTTTGCCGTCCACTTCCTGACGGAAGTTGTTCATCTGGTCTTCGCTGATGCGCCCTTCCATGAAGGCACGGGCGTAAACGCCTGGCGAAGCGTGGCCCTGGAAGAACACCAGGTCGCCGCCGTGTTCTTCGGTCGGGGCCTGGAAGAAGTAGTTGAAGCCGATGTCGTACAGGGTGGCACTGGAGGCGAAGCTGGAGATGTGCCCGCCCAGGTCCGAGTCTTTCAGGTTGGTGCGCATGACCATGGCCAGAGCGTTCCAACGCACCAACGAGCGAATGCGGCGTTCCATGAACAGGTCGCCAGGCATGCGTGCTTCGTGGGTGACAGGGATGGTGTTGCGGTATGGCGTGGTGATCGCATACGGCAGCTGGGAGCCACTACGGGTGGCCAGCTCGCCCATACGGGTCATCAGGTAATGAGCGCGGTCTTCGCCTTCTTTGTCGAGGACCGACTCCAGGGCATCCAGCCATTCCTGGGTTTCGATTGGATCGAGGTCTTGCATGGCTTGCTCCAGGGCGGAAAGGCAACCAGAATCGATTGCCTGAGTTTGCGACTGGCCTTATGGGCAGACGTCGTGAATTCTTGGA
>NZ_JANIAG010000167.1:0-12579 GCF_028682155.1 Pseudomonas sp. 39004 | reverse complement strand
GGTAGTCTTCGATCCCCACCGACAACCGCAGCAGGTTCTCACCGATCCCCATCTCGCCTTTCTGCTCCGGGCTCAGCGAGTTGTGCGACATGCTCCAGGAGTGGTTGATCATGCTCTCCACCCCGCCCAGCGAGTCGGCCAGCACAAAGATCTGCAAGGCCTCTACCAGGCGATTGAGCGCGGCCCGGTCGCCGCCCTTGACCTTCATTGCCACCACGGCCCCGCCAGCGCGCATCTGGCGCTTGCACAGGTCATGCTGCGGGTGGCTTTCAAGCCCCGGGTAGTAGACCTGTTCGATCTGCGGGTGGCTTTCGAGAAAACGCGCCACCTGCAGGGCATTGGCGCACTGGCGCTCCATGCGCACATCCAGGGTCTTCAGGCCGCGCAGCGCCAGGTAGCAGTCGAACGGCCCCTGGATGGCCCCGACCGCCATGCTGATCTTGCGCAAACGCGCCAGCAGTGCGTCATTGGCCGCTACCACCACACCGCCGGTGAGGTCGGAGTGGCCGCCGATGTATTTGCTTGCCGAGTGCATCACCAGGTCCACGCCCAGGGTGATCGGCCGCTGGTTCCAGGGCGAGCAGAAGGTGTTGTCGATGCAGGTGAGGATACCGCGCGCACGCGCCAGGTCGCAGACCGCCTTGATATCGACCAGGTGCAGCAGCGGGTTGGTCGGTGATTCGATCCAGATCAGCTGGGTTTGGGGGCGTATCGCCGCAGCCACGGCCTGCAGGTCGTTGAGGTCGACGTAGGTGGTGGTCAGCCCCGACGTATGGCTGCGGTAGTCCTCCAGGATACGGAAGGTGCCGCCATAGACACCGTTCATCACCACCACGTGGGCATCCTTGGGCAACAGTTCGAGCACCGTCGCGGTGGCGTTCACGCCAGAGGCACAAGCCACCGCGCCAACGCCTTCTTCCAGCGCCGCCACACAGCTCTCGTAGGCATGCCGGGTCGGGTTGCCGACACGGCTGTAGGCATACTCGGGGTTATCGTCGAGGCTGCGCTTGATGTAGGAACTGGCGGTATAGATGGGCGGGAAGATCGCGTTGTCGGCAACGCTATGCTGTTCGCCGGCGTGGATGGTGCGGGTGGCGAAATTACGCGGCTTGTCGGACATGATCCGGTCCATTGACTGAATAGAGCCTGCAACTATCGCACAACCGCCGCGCTCGGCAAGGGCGCGCAGCAAGGGGGATTAATTTCCTGCATTCTGGGGTAATCTGGAGAAGAATTTTCTACAGCCAGCCTTCTATCGATATGGACAGTTTCGACCAGCACATCCTCACCCTGCTCCAACGCGACGCGTCAGTTTCCCTCAAAGACCTGGCCGAGGCGGTCAACCTGTCGACCACCCCCTGCTGGAAGCGGGTCAAGCGCCTGGAAGAAGACGGCTACATCGTCGGCCGTGTCGCCCTGCTCGACCCCACGCGCCTGGGGCTGGGCCTGACCGTGTTCGTCCAGCTCAAGACCCAGCGCCACGACAGCGCCTGGCTGGAGCAATTCGCCGCCACCGTGACCCGTTTCGAAGAGGTGATGGAGTTCTACCGCATGTCCGGGGACTGGGACTACATGCTGCGGGTGGTGGTGGGTGATATCGCCGCCTATGACCGGTTCTACAAGAAGCTGATCACCCGCACGGATGGGCTTTCCAACATCACCTCGAGTTTTGCCATGGAGCAGATGAAGTACACCACGGCGTACCCCGTGCACCGCCCCTGACGCGATGCTGGAGGCCCTTCCACGCCACCGCTCAATCCGCCGCCAACACCGCCTCGATGCGGTTCCCGGCCTTGGCCTTCTCTAGCTTGATGGCCACAAACTTCGACGTCGGCGTATACGTCCCCTCGCCATAACTCTCCAGCGGCACCAACGGATTGGTCTCCGGGTAATAGGCCGCCGCCTGCCCCTCGGGCACGTCATACGCCACCAGGCGGAACCCCGACACCCGCCGCTCGCGCCCATCCTCCCACAGCGACACCAGGTCAACATGCTCGCCGGGCTCAAAGCCCAGGCGGCGAATGTCGGCCTCGTTGACGAAGACCACCTCGCGCAGGCCGAACACCCCGCGGTAGCGGTCGTCCAGGCCATACAGCGTGGTGTTGTACTGGTCGTGCGAACGCAAGGTCTGCAGGATCAGGTCCGGTTTGTCGCCACGGGCCAGCACCTGGGCATTGACCAGTTGCTCCGGCAACTGGCTGGCACTGAAACGCGCCTTGCCGGTCGCGGTGCGCCAGTTGCGATCCGCCGCATTGTTGCCCAGGTGGAACCCACCCGGGTGCTGCAGGCGCTCGTTGAAATCGGCAAAACCCGGGATCACATCAGCGATCATGCTGCGGATGCGGCCGTAGTCGGCAATGGCGTATTCCCAGTCGATCGGCTTCTTGCCCAAGGTCGCCTGGGCCATGCCGGCAACGATCGCCGGCTCCGAACGCAGGTGCGGCGAACGTGGGCGCAGCTGGCCGTGGGAGATGTGCACCATGCTGAAGGTGTCCTCCACGGTAACGCCCTGCGGCCCGCTGGCCTGCAGGTCGATTTCGGTACGGCCCAGGCACGGCAGAATCAGCGCATCGCGGCCGGTGACCAGGTGCGAGCGGTTGAGCTTGGTGGAAATCTGCACGGTCAGTGCGCAATTGCGCAGGGCCGCATGGGTACGCGGGGTGTCCGGCGTGGCCTGGGCGAAGTTGCCGCCCAGGGCGATGAAGACCTTGGCCTGCCCTTCTTCCATGGCTTTGATCGCCAGCACCGCGTTATGCCCGTGGGCACGTGGCACACGGAACTGGAAGCGTTTTTCCAGGGCGTCGAGCAAGCCGGCCTTGGGCTTCTCGTCGATGCCCATGGTGCGGTCGCCCTGCACGTTGCTATGGCCACGCACCGGCGACAGGCCGGCACCCGGTTTGCCCACGTTGCCGCGCAGCAGCTGCAGGTTGACGATTTCCTGCACGGTGGCCACCGAATGGCGGTGCTGGGTGATGCCCATGGCCCAGCACATGATGACCCGTTCGGCCTTGCGGTACATGCGCGCGGCCAACTCGATCTCGGCCTGGGTCAGCCCCGACTGCTCGACGATATGCGCCCAGGCGGTGGCATCCACCGCCGCCAGGTAGGCATCGACGCCACTGGTGTGCTCGGCGATGAAGGCATGGTCGAACACGGCCGGCTCACCCTTGGCCTGGGCCTCGCGCTCCCACTGCAGCAGGTACTTGGCGATGCCGCGCATGGCCGCCATGTCGCCGCCCAGGGCCGGGCGGAAGTAAGCGGTGTTGGTCGGCTCGGAGCCGTTGCTGAGCATCTCGAATGGGTGCTGCGGGTGCTGAAAACGCTCCAGGCCACGCTCTTTCAGCGGGTTGAAGCAGACCACCTGGGCGCCCCGCTTGACCGCCTCGCGCAGCGGTTCGAGCATGCGCGGGTGGTTGGTGCCGGGGTTCTGGCCGATGACGAAGATGGCGTCGGCCAGCTCCAGGTCATGGAACACCACCGTGCCCTTGCCCACGCCGAGGGTTTCCGACATGCCCACCCCGCTGGCCTCGTGGCACATGTTCGAGCAGTCGGGGAAGTTGTTGGTGCCGTAGGCGCGGACGAACAGCTGGTACAGAAATGCCGCTTCATTGCTGGCCCGCCCCGAAGTGTAGAACTCGGCCTGATCGGGCGAGTCCAGTGCCTGCAGGTGCTGGGCGACCAGGGCGAAGGCGTCTTCCCAGGAGGTTTCGACGTAGTGGTCGGTGGCCGCGTCGTAGCGCATCGGGTGGGTCAGCCGGCCTTGGAATTCGAGCCAGTAGTCGGTCTGCTCGGCCAGCGCGCTGACGCTGTATTTGGCGAAGAATGCAGGGTCAACCGAGCGGCCGGTAGCCTCCCAGTTGACAGCTTTGGCGCCGTTCTCGCAGAACTTGACCATGTCGTTTTCCGGCGACTCGCCCCAGGCGCAGCCTGGGCAGTCAAAGCCGCCGTTCTGGTTGGTCTTGAGCATGGCCCGCAGGTTCTTGAAGGCGTTTTCGCTGCCCAGCCAGCTTTTGGTCACGCTCTTGAGCGCACCCCAGCCGGCGGCGGCGCCTTTGTAGTCCCTGATGTGTTCGTCCTGGCTCATGCGGTGAATCCTCACGCTCGGTGTTTTTTCCAGACTATTGAGCGTGGGGTGGGGGCGTCCAATCGAAAGATCTTACGGCGTGATAAGCCGTTTCGATCATGGGGGGCTGGCCCAGCAGCCGTGATAGAGCATATTGATCATTCGGTCGGGGAAAGCAATTTGACGGGGGTGCACCCAGGTTATAGCTTGGAGATGAGTCCAACCCATTCGAGCACAATCGTGGAACAGAACAGCCGGGCCCTGATCGACGGCTTCAACCGGAAAATCGACTACCTGCGTATGTCGGTCACCGACCGCTGCGACTTCCGCTGCGTCTACTGCATGGCCGAAGACATGCAGTTTCTGCCACGCCAGCAGATCCTCAGCCTCGAAGAACTGTTCCAGGTGGCCGAGCGCTTCGTCGCCCTGGGCACCCGCAAAATCCGCCTGACCGGGGGCGAGCCGCTGGTACGCCAGGGCATCGTCGAGCTGTGTGGGCGCATCGCCGCCCTGCCCGGCCTGCGCGAACTGTGCCTGACCAGCAACGGCTCGCAGCTCGGGCGCCTGGCCCAGCCGCTGTTCGACGCCGGCGTATCGCGCCTGAACATCAGCCTCGACAGCCTGGACACCGGGCGCTTCAAGCAGCTGACGCGCACCGGCGACCTCAACCAGGTCATCGCCGGCATCGACGCCGCACGCAAGGCAGGCTTTGAAAAGACCAAACTCAACTGCGTGGTGCTCAAAGGCCGCAACGATGACGAGCTGGTCGACCTGGTGCGCTTTGCCATCGACCGTGAGCTGGACATCACCTTCATCGAAGAAATGCCCCTGGGTGAAATCAGCGAACACCAGCGCGGTGAGTCGTTCTACTCCAGCGACCAGGTGCGTGACCGCCTGGCCGAGCAGTTCACCCTGATCGAGTCCACCGAGTCGTCCCAAGGCCCGGCCCGTTACTGGCGCCTGGCCGAAGCGGCACACACCCGGGTGGGCTTCATTTCGCCGCACAGCCACAACTTCTGCGCCACCTGCAACCGCGTGCGCCTGACCGTCGAAGGCCGCCTGCTGCTGTGCCTGGGCAACGAGCATTCGGTGGACCTGAAACAGGTCCTGCGTGCCCACCCTGGCGATGCCGCGCGGCTGGAAAAAGCCATCCGCGACTCGCTGCACCTCAAGCCCTACCGCCATCACTTCGAGGTGGGCGGTGAGGTGCAGATTCTGCGCTTCATGAACATGACCGGCGGCTGATTGGCCGCCTCTGGATTTCCATGATCGTCCACCCCCGCCCCGATGTGCTGCGCGTGCTGTTCACCCTCAAGGGTTCGATCGTAAAGCGCATTGCCCTGCGCTGCCTGATGGTCACCGTGCTGGCGGCGCTGATCGTGCTGGTCGAGCGGCATTTCCCGGCGTTCTTCTACCCGGTCAGCGCCACGCCGTTCACCTTGCTCGGCCTGTCGCTGTCGATTTTCATGAGTTTTCGCAACAACGCCTGCTACGACCGCTGGTGGGAGGGCCGCAAGGCCTGGGGTAAGCTGATCATCGAGACCCGTTCATTCGTGCGCGAGAGTGTGGTGATCGCCGACCCGGCGCTGCGTACCGAGCTGCTGCGCAACCTGTGCGGCTTTGCCCATGCGCTCAATGCCCGGCTGCGCAACGAGGATGACCTGGCCGCTGCCCGACCTTGGCTGGCCAGCCCGGCTGCAATCAGCCCACATAACGTGTGCAACAGCATCCTGAGCGAGATTGGCGGGCACTGTTCGCGGCTGGCCGAGCAACAACAGATCAGCGATTGGCGCTACAGCGTGCTGGAACAGCGCCTGGTGGGCCTGTCGGAGGTACAGGCCACCTGCGAACGCATCAAGGGCACGCCGCTGCCGTTCCCCTACACCCTGTTGCTGCATCGCACCATCTACATCTTCTGCCTGCTGCTGCCGTTCGCCCTGGCCGAACCGCTGGGCTGGCTGGCGCCCTTGTTCACCACCATCGTCGGGTATACGTTTTTCGGGCTGGATGCGATTGGCAATGAGCTGGAAGACCCGTTCGGGCGGGATGAAAACGACCTGCCCACCGATGCGCTGGTGCGTACCGTGGAGCGCGATGTACTGGCGGGGTTGGGGGTAACGCCACTGCCACCGGCTTTGGAGCCGGTGGGGTATGTATTGAGCTGAGGGTTTTCTGCTTTCTGTGCTGGCCGTTACCCTCGGCTGGCACAAGCCTCGACGGGCTTCAGGTGCGGCACAAAATTGCACGGCCGGTGCCGCGCATCCAGCTGCTCCGCCAGGATGCCTTCCCATGCCGTGCGGCACGCGCCGGTGGAACCCGGCAGGCAGCACACCAGGGTACCGTTGGCCAACCCGGCCAAGGCGCGGCTCTGAACGGTCGAGGTGCCGATATCGAGAATCGACAACGCCCGGAACAGTTCGCCAAAGCCATCGATACGTTTGTCCAGCAGGCATTCAACCGCTTCCGGCGTACTGTCACGCCCGGTAAAGCCGGTGCCGCCGGTGATCAGCACCACCTGCACCTGCTCGTCGGCAATCCAGGTAGCGACCTGGGCGCGGATCTTGTACAGGTCGTCCTTGAGCAACGCCCGTGCCACCAGGCGGTGGCCGATCTCCACCGAGCGGCTGGCCAGCAGCTCGCCGGAGGTGTCGTTGTCGTAGGTGCGGGTGTCGCTGACGGTCAGCACGGCGATATTGAGCGGTACGAAGACCGCGTCGGGTTTGACGCTCACGTGGGCTACTCCTGAAAGGGCATTGTCACCACGCTAGAGGCATGGCCTGGGGGCGTCCAATCGATATGGCGTACCGGGTGATCAATGACATCTATCGCTGACTTGGTTAAGGTCAGCACAACCAGACGCCAGGCACTCCCATGGACATCAAGCAACTCAAGTTCCTCATCGCGCTCGACCAGACCCGCCACTTCGGCCAGGCCGCAGCGCTGTGCCACATCACCCAGCCGACGCTGTCGATGCGCCTGCGCAACCTGGAAGACGAACTGGACCTGGTGCTGGTCAAGCGCGGCCAGCGCTTCGAAGGGTTTACCGAGGCCGGCGAGCGCATCCTGGCCTGGGCCCGCAACCTGCTGGCCGCCCACGATGGCCTGCAGGCCGAAGCCGCCAGTTGCCGTGGCCAGGTGGTCGGCAGCCTGCGCCTGGGCACGGTGCCGCTGGCCAGCTTCAACCCGATGCAATTGCTGCTGCCGCTGCGCGAAAAATACCCCGAGCTGCAGTTTCAGCTCAGCTCGCACAGCACCGAACAGATCATGGATGGCCTGAGCCGCAACCAGCTCGACCTGGGCATCTGCTACCTGGACCAGGTCAACGCCAGTTTCTTCGAAGTGATCGAGCTGGGCACCACCACCATGGGCCTGCTGCACGACACCCGGCACTTCCAGTTCGAGGCCGACAGCCTGCGCTGGGAGGCACTCGGCGAGATCCCCCTGGGCCTGCTGAGCAAAGGCATGCACTACCGTCAGTCGCTGGACCTGAGTTTTCGCAGCCGCAGCCTGGAGCCCAACGCCGTGCTGGAAAGCGACTCCAGCTTCCAGCTGATCCAGGCCATCAACACCGGCGTGTGCTGCGCGATCATGCCACTCGATTGCGGGCTGGAGGACTTGAGCGACCACATGCGCATCCTGCCCATCGTCGATGCCAGCATCCACAGCCCGGTGGGCCTGCTGCTGCGCCGCAGCGAACCACGTTCGGCAATTGCCGAGCAGTGCTTCGACGAAGCCCGCGCCCTGTTTCAAGCCACCTGAGCCGCCGTCGCCTGGCGGTACTGGCGCGGGGTGAAGCCGGTCAGTTGCTTGAACTGCCGGCTGAAGGCGCTGTGGTCGGTGTAGCCGCAGCGCATCGCCACGTCGGTGATCGGCAGGTCCGAATGCAGCAAGCGATGGGCATGCTCCAGGCGCGCCTTGTGGATCATCTGCCGCGGCGTGAGGTGGAACACCCGCTTGCAGTAACGCTCCAGCTGCGCCACGGAAATACCCGCGATGCGGGTCAGTTCACCCATGCTGATCGGTTGGTGAAAGTGCTGGCGAATATGCTCATCCACGGCGGCCAGGCGCTGGTAAGCGGGATGGGTGTCGGCGGCTGACTGCAGGTCGACCGAGATGCCCACCAAGCCGATGATGGCACCTTGCGGGTTGTACAGCGGCCGCTTGTGGGTCAGGCACCAACCGGGCTCGCGGCTGCCGTACAGGTGCAGTTCGAGCTGGTCTTGCAGCACCAGGCCATCTTTGAGTACACGGCGGTCCTGCTCGGTGTAGCCAGGGCCCAGTTGCGCCGGGAAGACTTCGGCGCTGGTCTTGCCCAGCAACGGCTGCAGGCGCTTGAGGCCACAGCGCTGGACCAAGGTGTCGTTGGCCAGCACGTAGCGGGCGTCGGGGTCCTTGATGAAGATCGCGGCGTTGGGGATGGCGTCGAGGATCGGCAGCAGCAGGGAGACCCCGGCGAGCAGCGCCTCCAGGGTGGCGGGGCGGTGCTGGTCGAAGCACTGATACAAGGTTGCCAGGGGGTGCTCTGTCATCTCGCTTCTCGGGGTCGACGCTATTGACCACCTGTGGGAGCGGGCTTGCCCCGCGAAGGCGCCAGAAGCGTCACTGCTCCTCGCCAGCCCACAGCTGGTATGGCTTCCAGCCTATCCGCCCGCCCCCGCCAGCCGCCAGCTTTTTCTGCAACTGTGCCGATTTCGTCATCCCCCTTGCAGAAAACCATCAAGAACCGACGCCCCGATCGGTCCACTCTATGCCCCACGCAAGCCGCCCAAGACCTACAAGAGCGCGGCCCAAAAGCCGCATCTCGTGACATCAGACCTGCCTATCCAAAACCTACAAAAAGGCGCACCCATGTCAGGTAAATTCAAAAAACAGCTGTCATTGCTGGACCTCACCTTCATCGGCCTAGGCGCCATCTTCGGCTCCGGCTGGCTGTTCGCTGCCAGCCACGTCTCGGCCATCGCCGGCCCCGCCGGTATCCTCTCCTGGTTCCTCGGCGGTTTCGCCGTGCTGTTGCTGGGCATCGTGTACTGCGAGCTCGGCGCCGCCCTGCCCCGCGCCGGTGGCGTGGTGCGTTACCCGGTGTACTCCCACGGCCCGCTGCTCGGCTACCTGATGGGCTTCATCACCCTGATCGCTTTCTCCAGCCTGATCGCCATCGAAGTGGTCGCTTCGCGCCAATACGCCGCTGCCTGGTTCCCCGAACTGACCAAGGCCGGCTCCAGTGACCCGAGCGTGCTCGGCTGGTTGGTGCAGTTCGCGCTGCTGGGGCTGTTCTTCGTGCTCAATTACCGCAGCGTGAAGACCTTTGCCAAAGCCAACAACCTGGTCAGCGTGTTCAAGTTCATCGTGCCTTTGCTGGTGATCGGCGTGCTGTTCACCTTCTTCAAGCCGGCAAACTTCGAAGTCCAGGGTTTTGCGCCCTACGGCCTGTCCGGTGTGGAAATGGCCGTGTCGGCCGGCGGCATCATCTTCGCCTACCTGGGGCTGACGCCGATCATTTCGGTGGCCAGTGAAGTGAAGAACCCGCAGCGCACCATCCCGATTGCGCTGATTCTGTCGGTGCTGCTGTCCACTGCGATCTACGCCTTGCTGCAACTGGCGTTTCTCGGCAGCGTGCCGACCGAAATGCTGGCCAACGGCTGGGCCGGGGTGACCAAGGAACTCGCCCTGCCCTACCGTGACATCGCCCTGGCCCTGGGCGTGGGCTGGCTGGCCTACCTGGTGGTGGCCGACGCGGTGATCTCGCCCAGCGGCTGCGGCAACATCTACATGAATGCCACCCCGCGGGTGATCTATGGCTGGGCGCAGACCGGCACCTTCTTCAAGTTCTTCACCCGAATCGACGAGCAGTCCGGCATCCCCCGCCCGGCCCTGTGGCTGACCTTCGCCCTGTCGGTGTTCTGGACCCTGCCGTTCCCCTCCTGGGAAGCGCTGATCAACGTGGTGTCGGCGGCACTGGTGCTGAGCTATGCCGTGGCCCCGGTCACTGTCGCCGCGCTGCGCCGCAACGCTCCTGACATGCCGCGCCCATTCCGGGTCAAGGGCATGAGCGTGCTCGGCCCGCTGTCGTTCATCATCGCCGCGCTGATCGTCTACTGGTCTGGCTGGAACACCGTGTCGTGGCTGCTGGCCCTGCAAATCGTGATGTTCGTGCTGTACCTGCTGTGCGCCCGCTTCGTGCCCACCCAGCACCTGTCCCTTGGCCAGCAAGTGCGCTCGTCGGCCTGGCTGATCGGCTTCTATGCCGTGACCATCCTGCTGTCCTGGCTGGGCAGCTTCGGTGGCCTGGGCGTGCTCGGCCATCCGTTCGACACCGTGGCCGTCGCGGCGTGCGCCCTGGGCATCTACTACTGGGGCGCTGCCACCGGCGTGCCGGCCCATCTGGTGCGCCTGGATGGCGAAGATGAAAGCGAAGCCAGCGCCGACACCCACCTGGGCCACCGCCCTGCCGCCGTCGCCTCCTGACCTCGGCCTCAACCAAGGGACATGCCCATGAAACACATTCACGTCATCGACTCGCATACCGGCGGCGAACCGACCCGCCTGGTGATGAAAGGCTTCCCGCAGCTCAATGGCCGCACCATGGCCGAACAGCGCGACGAACTGCGCGAGCTGCACGACCCCTGGCGCCGCGCCTGCCTGCTGGAGCCACGCGGCAACGATGTACTGGTGGGCGCGCTGTACTGCCCACCGGTGTCGGAGGGCGCCACCTGCGGGGTGATCTTCTTCAACAACGCCGGCTACCTGAACATGTGCGGCCACGGCACCATCGGCCTGATCGCCTCGCTGCAGCACCTGGGGCTTATCGCACCGGGCGTGCACAAGATCGACACGCCGGTCGGCCAGGTCAGCGCCACCCTGCATGAAGACGGCGCGGTCACCGTAGGCAACGTGCCGGCCTACCGCTATCGCCAGCAGGTGCCGGTCGAGGTACCGGGCCATGGCGTGGTGCACGGCGATATCGCCTGGGGCGGCAACTGGTTCTTCCTGGTGTCCGAGCACGGCCAGCGCATTGCGATGGACAACGTCGAAGCGCTCACCGATTACACCTGGGCAATGCTCAAAGCCCTGGAGGCCCAGGGCATCACCGGCGAGAACGGCCAGCCGATCGACCATGTCGAGCTGTTTGCCGACGACCCCGACGCCGACAGCCGCAACTTCGTCATGTGCCCCGGCAAGGCCTACGACCGCTCGCCCTGCGGCACCGGCACCAGCGCCAAACTGGCCTGCCTGGCCGCCGACGGCAAGCTCGACGAGGGCCAGACCTGGGTCCAGGCGAGCATCACCGGCAGCCAGTTCCAGGGCCGCTACGAACGCGAAGGCGAGCGTATTCGCCCGTTCATCACCGGCCGCGCCTACATGACCGCCGACAGCACCTTGCTGATCGACGAACAGGACCCTTTCGCCTGGGGCATCTGACCCGCCCAGGCCTTTTATTCGCCCCCCTACTGAATACTGCAAGGAGTGATACCCATGAGCGACAACATCTTCACCGGCTGCATGCCTGCCCTGATGACCCCTTGCACCGCCGAGCGCAAACCAGACTTCGACGCCCTGGTGCGCAAAGGCCGCGAGCTGATCGAAGCCGGCATGAGCGCCGTGGTGTACTGCGGCTCGATGGGCGACTGGCCGCTGCTGACCGAGGCCGAGCGCCAGGAAGGCGTGGCGCGCCTGGTGGCGGCCGGCATCCCGACCATCGTCGGCACCGGCGCGGTGAACACCCGCGAGGCCGTCGCCCACGCCGCCCATGCCGCCGAAGTCGGCGCCGCCGGCCTGATGGTGATCCCGCGGGTGTTGTCCCGCGGCGCCTCGCTGATCGCCCAAAAGCACCACTTCTCGGCCATTCTGGCGGCTGCGCCGAAGCTGCCGGCGGTGATCTACAACAGCCCGTACTACGGCTTCGCCACCCGCGCCGACCTGTTCTTCGAACTGCGCCGCGAATACCCGAACCTGATCGGCTTCAAGGAATTCGGCGGCGGTGCCGACCTGCGCTACGCCGCCGAGCACATCACCTCCAAGGACGACGACGTGACCCTGATGGTCGGCGTCGACACCCAGGTGGTGCATGGCTTCGTCAACTGCAACGCCACCGGCGCCATCACCGGTATCGGCAACGCCCTGCCCCGTGAAGTGCTGCAACTGGTGAGCCTGAGCAAACAGGCGGCCAAGGGCGACGCCAAGGCCCGACGCCTGGCCCGCGAACTGGAAGCGGCGCTGGCAGTGCTGTCCTCGTTCGATGAAGGCTGCGACCTGGTGCTGTACTACAAGCACCTGATGGTGCTGAACGGCGACAGCGAGTACAGCTTGCACTTCAACGAAACCGACGTGCTGACCGACGCACAGCGCAACTATGCCGAGCAGCAGTACGCGCTGTTCCGCAACTGGTACGCCAGCTGGTCGGCCGAGCAGAACATCGCCTAAGCCCTGCGCGGCCCTTTGTAGGAGCGGCCTTGTGTCGCGATCGGGCTGCAAAGCAGCCCCAGCAATTTGTGCATTTGCGCGGAAATCCCGGGGCT
>NZ_JANIAG010000166.1:0-12587 GCF_028682155.1 Pseudomonas sp. 39004 | reverse complement strand
TGTTGCTCCCTGGCAATGGTCCAGAGCATCTCGGTCTCGTCCACACCTTTGACCGAAAGCCGCACACGGCCCTCCTCATCAGCAATCAACCCCTTGCGTTTGAGGTTGGCGACCGCTTCCTCGATTTCCCGGGCCGGCATAGCCACTTCACGCTGCAGGTCGTTCAGGCCTAGCCCGGCATCGTTCTCCAGCACCATCAGCATCCGCGCTTCGCTGGTACGCAGGCCGGTGCTCAGTTGGCGTGGCTGATAGTCACTCTGGTAAGCCCGCAACGCCTGGGTCATCAGGTAGTACAGGTTGTGCTGCAGGCGGCCCTGGAAGTGGCTGCTCGGCGCCTGGCCCTCGGCACGCTGGGTCATGCGGGTATGGGGCAGCACCATCGAGTAGGCCCCTTGGTGGTACAGCAACGGTGAGCGGCCGAAGTCATCGAACGCCACCACCTTGCCGATCAGTATCCAGTGGTCACCACCGTCCAGTTGCTGAAACTTCTCACACTGAAAACGCGCCGAGCAGTCGGCCAGCAGCGGTGCGCCGCCCGCCCCTTGCTCGCATTCGACACCGGCAAAACGGTCGTCCCTGGGCCGTGCGAAGTTGTTGGAAAGCTCGATCTGGTCCGCCGCCAGAATGTTCACGGCAAAGTGCGACGCTTGCTCGAACACCTCGTGGCTGGTGGAGCGTTTGTCGATGCTCCACAAGATCAACGCCGGCTCCAGCGATACCGAGTTGAAGCTGTTGGCGGTGACGCCGACCGTGCGCCCGTCGGGGGCTGCGGCGGTGACAACGGTCACGCCGGTGGCGAAGTTGCCCAGCGCGCGGCGGAAGGCACGGCTATCGAAGCCAGTGGCAGTTGCGGTTTCATTGGACATGCAAGACTCCCGGGCAGACCAAGAGCCTGCCCTGTTCGTTGTTGTATTTGTGAGGGGGATCGGCCAGCCGGCGGCTCAGACCATCGCCGGGTCAGGCTCCAGGCCCATCAGCTCGCGGCCGAGGATTTGCGCGCACACGTCGTAATCGGTGTAGGCATGGGCACCGGTCAGGTGCGCATCGCGGAACAGGCGCTGCATCTCGTTGCTTTCGAACCAGGCGCCGCCACCGGCCGCTTCCATCAGCCGGTCTACCGCCTGGATGCACATCTTCACGGCATAGCCCTGGTTGGTGCGCCAGAACGCCAGGGTGGTGCGGGTCGGGTATTGGTGGCGCTCGCTGTGTTCGGCGATCTCTTCCCAGCTTTTTTCCAGCAGGGCCCGTGCGGCGGCGACTTGATGCGTGGACTCGGCCAGGCGCATGAGTGCCGGCGTTGCCGCGCCCACCGCAGCACCGGTGTAGGCGCGCACGCGGTTGCGGGTTTTCTCGCGGAACACCGCCAGCATGCGCTCGGCGACACCGAGGCTGACGGTGGAGAAACCACTGGCAAAATAGGGGCGGTACGGGGCGAAGAAGATCTTGCTGTCCGGGTACAGGCCAAAGCCTGCCGACTTGCCCTCCATCATGTCCTTGGCCTTCTGGATGCGGTGTTCCGGCACGAAGGCGTCACGCACGATCAAGGTCTTGCTGCCGCTGCCACGCATGCCGACGGCATACCAATCATCACGGATCTCATAATCGCTGCGCGGCAGAATGGCGAAGCAGTAGTCCTGGGTGCCCTCTGCATTCTGCCGGCGGAACCCCATGATCGCCCACTCGGCATGGTCGCAACCCGAACTCCAGCCCATTTCACCGCTGAAGGTCACGCCGCCTTCGACCTCTTCGGTACGGCCAAAGGGCGCGATGCTGCTGCTGGCCGTTGCATCCGGGTTGGCTTGCCACACCTCCTGCTGCAGCTTGGGCGAGAACATCGCCATCTGGTGGCTGTGGGTGCACAGCAGGCTCATGGCCCAGGCGGTGCTGGCGCAGGCGCCTGCCAGCGTGGCGATGCACTGGGCAAACTGCGGCAGCGAAATCTCCATGCCGCCGTAATGCTTTGGCAAGAAGGCGCGGTGCATGCCGATGCTTTTGAGCAGCGCGATATTCTCTGCCGGGACACTGCGATCTTGCTCCGCGCGCACAGCATTGGCGGCAATCGTCGGCAAGATCGACGTGAGGTCTTCCAGCAGGGAGTTTGGCTTTTTCATGAACGGTCTCTTGTTATTGGATAGTCGACAGCGGCTGCGCCAAGCCCGTCGTTGCGGGCGTTTGGGTGCGAAGGAACAGCCGGGAAGCCTGCAATGACACGTTCAGTATGTGAGGTAAGGCCAAACCTCGGAATGCACGTTACGGCGAGAAAATTGTACTTTCCATGGCGCCGTCAGCCAGTGAATCGAGGCCGTTGGCGTATCACGGTCTGATCTTTTTCATCTCGTTGAGCAGTTGCATCAGTTGCTCGAGTTTTGCCTCGCCGAACTGGCTGAGGATCCTGTCGTAGTTGCGGGCCATTTCTTCGCTCATGGCCAGAAACGCCTGCTGCCCCTTGTCGGTCAGCGTGATGAACACACGCCGCTGGTCTTCCGGCGACTTTCGCCGGGCAACCACCCCGTCGCGTTCGAGCCGCTTGAGCACGCCGCTCATGCTGGGCTTGAGGATGCAGGCAAGCTCGGCAAGCTGATGGCTTTCCAGCTCGCCTTGCTGGCGCAGAATGCGAATGACCCGCCATTGCTGTTCGGTCAGGTCATGGGCATTCAATGCCGGTCGAAAGAACGCCATCGTGGCTTCACGCGCCTGTAGCAGGGTCAGGGTCAAAGAGGGTCTTGGTGTGGTCATGCGTGCCCGAGCATCATGGAAAGTGGCGAGCAGGCCAGTATGCCATCGCAGGCTCATTAATACATTAACCAATCTGCCGATGACGGGCCCGTACACCGCGCTGGCAGGCTGGTTACACTCGGGGGGCAGGCAAGGACAAGACCCCCGGCGATAGCCAGGCGTTCAATGGCCGCATGTGCCAGTGCGCTTGCGAAACAGCCCTATCACAACTCCCATTCGGCAGGCTGCGTCATGATCACCCTCGAAAGCCCGACCTATTACGGCGCGACCAGAAAGTACAACCTGAACTACCCCACTTTGGAACATGACATCGAGGCGGATGTGGTGGTCATCGGTGGTGGGTTTTCCGGCATCAACACGGCGCTGGAACTGGCCGAAAAAGGTGTGACCAACATCGTCGTGCTCGAAGCCCGCTACCTGGGTTTCGGCGGCACCGGGCGCAACGGCGGGCAGATCATGGCGGGCATCGGCCATGACCTGGAGAAGATCAGAAGCAGTGTCGGCGACCAGGGCCTGCAGGAAATCTTCGCGCTCAGCGAACTGGGCGCCGGCATCATCAAGGCGCGCATCGCCCGCTACGCCATCGACGCCGACTTCTGCCATGGTTACGGCTACATGGGCTTCAATCGCCGCCAGGCGAACACCCTGCGCGCGTGGGAAAAGCAGTTCAAGGCCATCAATTCGCAAGACGAAATCCGCTACCTGGAAGGCTCGGACGTGCGCCAGATCATCGGCAGCGACGCCTACAGCAGTGCCCTGCTGCACATGGGCGGTGGCCACGTGCATTCGCTCAACCTGCTGCTTGGCGAGGCCCAGGCCCTGGTCGGCCACGGTGCGCGCATTTTCGAGCACAGCCCGGCGCTCGAAGTGACCTACGGCGAGCGTATCAAGGTGCGCACCGGCCGCGGCTCGGTACGTGCAAGCAAACTGCTGTGGGCGTGCGACAGCTTTCTCAACAAGCTGGAGCCGGAGCTGCACGCGCGCACCGTCAACACCTATGCCTTCCAGATGATGACCGAGCCGCTGCCGGATCAACTGATCGCGCGCATCAGCCCGATCCGTGGCGCCTACAGCGATATCCGCCCGGTGATCGACTACTACCGCGTCACCCGCGAGAACCGCCTGCTGTTCGGCGCCGCCACCTCCTGCATCGAGCACATCCCACTGGACCTCAAGGCGTGGAACCGCGCCCTGATGCTGAAGATTTTCCCGTACCTCAAGGACGTGCGCATCGACCTGGCCTGGGGCGGCCCGATGGCCACCAGCGCCAACTTGTTCCCCCAGATCGGTACGCTGAGCAATCGCCCCAACGCGTTCTATGTCCAGGGCTATTCGGGTTTCGGCGTCACCCCCAGCCACATCATTTGCAAACTCCTCGCTGAAGGCATGCACGAAGGGTCGGCACGCTATGAGCTGGTCAGCTCGGTGAAGCATGCGCGGATCTTCGGCAAGGACCATTTCCGCCCGCTACTGCTTACCGCCGGCAAAGCCGTGCACCAGCTTTCGGGCTATTTCAACGGCCGCCGCTGAACCTTTGCTTTCATTACTGAAGCACCGCCATGACCCTCACCGCCACCCGGCAGGGCGTACAATGGGCGGTGAGCTGAGGCCTACATGACCATGGCCTGTGCGCGGAAGTCCTTGGGCGATTGCTCGAACTGCTTCTTGAACGAGCGGCTGAAATGCGCCGAGTCGGTAAAGCCCCACTTGTAGGCAATCGAGGTAATCGACTCGCGCTTGAAGAATGGGTTGGCCAGGTCGTCCGCGCTGCGCTTCAAGCGCGCTCGCTGGATGTAGCGGCAGACGCTGTCGCCCTCCTCCTCGAACAACCGGTACAGGTGGCGAACCGAAATATTCAGCCGGCCCGCCAGGTTGGCCGGTGTCAGCCCCGGCTGCGACAGGGACTCATCAATCACCTGCTGCACGTAGCTGCGCAGGTTGCCACCACTGAGCGGCCCCAGGTTGCAAGCGCCGTCGCCATTACGCTCGAAGCCCGGTTCGAGCAGCGCAATGAATGCAGTCTGCAGCGCATCGCCTTGTGCACCATCACCGCTGACATGGTCGTCCTTGCACAGTTGGTCCATCAGCACATGCAGCATGCGCCCACAGGCATTGGTCGAGGAGATCTTGCCAAACATTGCCCCCGCGCCTTGTACATGCTTGCGCACCTGCTCGCGGGAAAGGGCCAGCGACACATGTTCGATCAAGCCGTTGGGGGTGATTTCGCAACGCCCGACCGAATCCATCAGCAACAATTCACCCGGCGCCAGGCTGACGCTCATGCCGCCTTGCGCCACCGTCGAATGCCCCATGCGCTGGCTGACCAGGAAGCAATGCTGGTCATCGTCAAGGGTCGGGTTTTCGCCCAGCCGGCGGATGTTGCCGGCGTTGGTGCGCAGGTTGGCCAGCGGCAGGCCCGCACGGGAAAACGTGGAGACTTCGCCGATGAACAAGGAATGGTTGGAGGCCAGCGCTGTCTCGAAACGGCCGCAGATCTGCTGCATGGCCGTGGTCCAGCTTTCCAGCCCCTGACGATTGGGTTGTTGAGTGTGCATGGATGCCCTCGACGCAGAATTTGTTGTTATGCGGCCATTGTTAACATGTTATCAATGGCCGCACAACTGTGATCTCTCGTCTGAAACAGGAGCAAGGCACGTGCCAGAAAAAGGTCAGAGGCGGGGTAGCGACTCCCCGAACAGGGCGAGGCAAGCCATCAGGTGCGCCCGTTGCGGCGGGCTGATCTGGATGTAGCGTCGGAACGCCGGCATACGGTTGACCACTTCGCTGCCGCCCATGTGCTCCAGGGTCAGCCACCAGTGGCCATCGCGGCATTCCAGGGCCAGGCGCTTGAAATCCAGCGGCATGAGCGCGGCGGTCAGTTGCGCATTGCTCAGCAGCAGGTCACGTGCCTGGATGAAGCGCGCCTTGTCACCGCTGCGGTACACGCAGGCCAGGCCCGTACGGCGGATTGCACCAGCGTGACGCAATTCAAGCCTCACCTCGCCCCCTTGCAGGGCAGGCAGGCACAGCTGGAATTCGCAGGTCACCACGTGCATCAGCAAGTGCGCCTCGACGCACTCGCGCACCTCGGCACGCCAGCCTTGGGCGGGGTTGTCGAGCACCGCGCAGGCGGGTTCCAGCAGGCGCATCTGTACCTGCCCCAGGTTACGCGACAGCAGCCCCAGCGTGGCCCCTGGCCGGTAACCGGCTGGGGCACGCGGCGCCAGCAGGCGCTCACGCAAATGTCTGATCATGCTGCATATGCTCCACTGCATGGCCCGGTTCTGCCGCGAATTCTTGCGCCAGCACATCCTCGACCCGCGCCGGCTTGAACGGGTTGACCTTCTGTACGCACAGCGTCCAGAACAGCGCATAGGTCGCGGTGCCGGCCAGCATGATGGCGAACGGCACGTAGATATCGGCCGGGTTCATGCCCGGTGGGGTGATGAACGCCATGCCGATGACGATGCCGCTGCTGGAGAGGATCTGCGGCAGCGGGAACAACGGCGAGCGGTAGGCACGTGGCAGGTCCGGGCGGCGGATGCGCAGGATCACCACCGACAACGTCACCAGCAGGTAGGCGGTGCTCCAGGCACACACCGCCGCCAGTACCAGGTGCAGGATGTTGTCCGGGTTGCCCCCCAGGTACCAGGCGTGCAGGCACGGGATCAAGGCAACCACCAGAATGCACAGCAAAGGCGTCTTGAAGCGCGGATGCAGGTAGCTGAAAGCCTTGGGCAGTGCACCATCCACCGCCATGCCGTAGAGGATGCGCGGCACCCCGGCCATCAAGGTGTTGATGGTGGCAGCGCCGGCAAACAGAAAGCCGATACCCAGCCACACCGGGCCGATATCGCCCATCACCTGCTCGGCGAAACGCGGGATGGCCATAGGCGTGTCGAGCAGGTGCACACCGCTGGTGGCATCGAGCACGACGTTTTCCACCTGGCGCTTCATCGCCGCGCCGTAGATGAACATGCAACTGGCCACGCCAAACAAGCCCAACGCCATGGCCCGCGGCAGCACCCAGGCCGAACGGCGCAGCTCCGGCGCCAGCGGGGTGACGAACTCACACCCGACGAACATGAACATGGCCATGCCGATCAGCGAGAGGATGGTCATCAGGTCGGTGCCGACCAGCGACACGCCGAACGGCCCTTCCAGCTCAACCGCCGGCGCAGCGATCAGGCCGAGCACGCCAAACACCATCAGCGTGGTCCACATGCCGAAGGTCAGGATCACCTCGGCGCGGCTGAAGGCACTGACGCCAAAAGCATTGAGCACCGCGAACGCCAACACGAAGAACACGCCGAGCAGCCACGAGCCACCTGCGGATTCCGCCAGGGTATTGAGGTGCTCGAAGTTCACCAGGGCCATGACGCCAGACAGAATGGTCTCGGCGGTACCGGCGAACACGTGCACGATCAGGTAGGCCGACAAGGTGCCGGTGATGGCGAAGAACCGGCCCATGCCGCAGTTGATGTAGTCGTACACCGACCCTGTGGTCGGCAGTATCGCCGCCGCCTCGGCGAAGGTGGTCGACTGCGCCAGCATCATCAATGCCGCGATGACCATGGCCATGGCGAAGGCACTGCCGCCAATGCCAAAGCCCATGGTTGCGGTGAGGATCACCGGGCTGGCCATGATCAGCCCGACGGTGCTGGCCAGCGCCGTGGGGAACCCGACAGTGCCCCGGTTGAGATGCTCGGTGAGCTTATTGTTGAGTGACATCGTTATGCCCCAGCTTGTTTTTGTGGCGTTGAACGCGGCAAGCGAACCTGCACGCACGGCTGTTGTTTGCCTCCCTGCGCCGCCACTGTGCGCCGCAGCTGGCAGGGCGTCTTGCCCATGGCTGCCGTGGGCCTTGTTGCTGCCTGCCAATGCCATCACGCCTGGCAGGCAGCGTCATGCCGGCGTCAGGGAGATGCAAGATCAACACCGTGCCCGCTCACTATGCTCGACGCTTTGGCGGCCTGCCGGGCCGCGTCTCTGCCTCAGGAGCCTGCATGAGCGACATTACCCTTCTTCCCGCGGTCACCGCATTCATGGCCCGACAACATGGCGTGTTCATTCACGGCCAACACCTGGCCAGCCAATCGTCTGCGACCCTTGCGGTGGTCAACCCGGCCGATGGCGAAACCATCGCCCGCATCGCCGACGCCAACCAGGCCGATGTGGAGCATGCCGTGAGCTCGGCCCGCCAGGGCTTCACCACGTGGTCGCGCACCAGCCCCGCCGCCCGCGCCGCCGTGCTGTTCAAGCTGGCCGACCTGCTGGAAGCCAACCGAGAGGAGCTGGCCCAGCTCGAAACCTTGCAGTCGGGCAAGCTGATCGGTATCGCGCGCGCTTTCGAAGTCGAGCAGGCCGCGCACTTCTTGCGCTATTACGCAGGCTGGGCCACCAAGATCACCGGCCAGACCATCACCCCGTCCCTGCCCTCGTTCGCCGGTGAGCGCTACAGTGCATTCACCCTGCGCGAACCGATCGGCGTGGTCGTGGGCATCGTGCCGTGGAACTTCGCCACCATGATCGCCATCTGGAAACTGGCCTCGGCCCTGACCACCGGCTGCAGTATCGTCCTCAAGCCCAGCGAGTTCACGCCCCTGACACTGCTGCGCATCGCCGAGCTGGCCAGCCAGGCCGGCCTGCCGCCGGGCGCGCTCAACGTGCTGACCGGCGGCGGCCTGGTGGGCAAGGCATTGATCGAGCACCCCGGCACCGACAAGGTCTCGTTTACAGGCTCGGTGCCTACCGGCATCGCCGTCGGCCAGGCCGCCATGGGCGCCAAGCTGACCCGGGCGACTCTGGAGCTGGGTGGCAAGAACTCAGTGGCATTCCTGCCTGACGTGGCACTCGACAAGGCCGTCGATGGCATCATCGAGGCAGGCTTCCTGCACTCAGGGCAAATCTGCGCAGCGGGTGAGCGCTTCTTCGTCCACCGCTCGCGCATCGACCCGCTGCTCGATGCGCTGTCCCAGCGCCTGAGCCAGCTGAAGGTCGGCTCACCGCTGGATGAGGCCACCCAGTTCGGCCCAGTGGCCAACAAGCCGCACCAGCAGAAACTGGCCGAGCTGTTCGCCACCGCGCGCGCCGAGGGCAGCCAGATCATCCACGGCGGGCAGATTGGCGAGGGCCCGGGCTGCTTCGTCGAACCGACGGTGATCCTCGCCAAGGCCGCCAGCGACACCTTGCTGAACCAGGAAACCTTCGGCCCGGTGGCGACCTTCCTGCCTTACGACGACGAAGACGAACTGCTGCACCTGATGAACGCGACGCCTTATGGCCTGAGCGCCAGCCTGTGGACCAACGACCTGGGCAAGGCCATGCGCCTGGTGCCAGAAATCCAGGCCGGCACCTTGTGGGTCAACATGCACACCCTGCTCGACCCAGCCGTGCCGTTTGGCGGTATCAAGGCGTCCGGCATCGGCCGCGAGTTCGGCTCGGCGTTCATCGATGACTTCACCGAGCTCAAGTCGGTGATGATCCGTTACTGAATAGGCCAATCGAACAGGCCTGGCCAAGGCGTGCAAACGCCTTGGCAGCCACGAACAAGACCCCACCCTGCCATCCACGCGCTAATAGGCCGTCGCAGCCAACCGCGACGGCGCCTCGTGCCACACGGGTGCCCCCGAAAAACAAAGGCCGCCTTGCAAGGTGCCGAGAACAATCGAGGGAAGTGCAATGTTCAAACCGCAACGGCTGTCCGCCCTGGCCCTGGCCACCTTACTGGCCAGCCAGGCCGCGCCGGCCTACGAGCTTTACGCCGACGACGACAGCCACTTGAATGCCGACATGCTCGCGGTGTGGGGCATGTTCAACAGCCGCAAGAACTATGACGGCACCCCCGGTGGCTCGACCTGGCGCGAGGGCTTCATCAAGTATGGCGTTAGCGGCGATCAGGGCCTGGCCGGCAACGGCAGCCTTTATGGCGCCTTGAACTGGGTCAGTTCCGCCACCTGGGGCGATGGCGATGCCGCAGGCAATACCGATGGCTCCGAACGCACCACCAAGATCGAAGACGCCTACCTGGGCTGGCGTTCGGGCGATCTGCTGCCCTGGCTGGGCAAGGATGGCGTGGATATCTCCGCAGGGCGCCAGGTGGTGCGCCTGGGCAGTGGCTTCTTGATCAACGACGACGGGCCCAACCTGGGCAACGGCGTGGCGGATGGCACCCTGGACCGCGGCGGTGCCTACTACCTGGCGGCGCGCCATGCCTTCGACCGCACCGCCGTACTGCGCCTGGGCGGGCAGGATGGCCTGCATGGCAGCCTGCTGTGGCTCAAGTCCGACAACCGCGCGCAGGCCGAGACCGAACTGGCCGCAGGCACGCTGGACTACACCCATGCCCTGGGCACCTTGGGGCTGACCTGGGTGCACGGCATCGGCGTCACCGACCAATGGGCCAGCGCCTTCCAGAAGGCGCGTGAGGGCATGGATGTCTACAGCTTGCGGGGCGAAGGCAGCGCCGGCATCGACAACGCCAGCTTCGCCTTCGAATACGCGTGGCAAGACAAGCAAGGCGGCGCGGAAAAAGCCTGGTACCTGCAGGCCGGCTACACCTTCGCCGACCTGCCCTGGGCACCCCAGGTGACCTACCGTTACACGCGCTATTCGGCAGGCTGGGATTCGCTGTTCAGTGGCCTGTCCAGTGGCTATGGCACCTGGTTCCAGGGTGAGGTCGCCGCCAACTACGCCGGCCCGTTCAACAGCAACACCGGCATTCACCATGTTGGCGTAAAAGCTACGCCGCTGGAAAACCTCACGGTCGGTGCGCTGTATTTCGACTTCGATACCGTGCGCACCCGCGACAGCCTCAACCTCGATGCCAGGGAGCTCGACCTGTACCTGGAATGGGCGGTCAACGACCACCTGGTCATCAGCCCGCTGGTCGGCCTGTATCAGCCACGCAAGGGCGAAAGCAACGGCGGCAACCAGGTGGGTGGCAACGGCACCAACGTCTACAGCCAGCTGACCATCGCGGTGCCCTTCTAGGCCCTGATGGCAGTCACCGTCTTGCCAATACGCCGATGGCACGGCAGGTCAAAACGGCTGGCACGCAGGCACAAGACGCCCTGCCAGCCGTTAGCGAAACTGGCCGCACGTGTTAGCGCCAGCCCACAACAACAAAACCCGATGACGCCGTCGTCCCTGACAACGGCCGCCTTGCGAGACCCGCCATGACCCTCGATACCCGAATTGACTTCATCTACCTGTCCGAGCAGGACATGATCCGCGCCGGCGTGACCGACATGCCCGCTTGTGTCGACACCATGGAAGCGATGTTCAACCTGCTCTACCAGGGTGACTACCGCATGGCCGGCCCGAACAACGATTCCCACGGCGCGATGATCACCTTCCCCGAACAGTCGCCCTTCCCGCACATGCCCAAGCCCACCGCAGACCGTCGCATGATGGCCATGCCCGCCTACCTGGGCGGCAGCTTCCGCACCGCAGGCGCCAAATGGTATGGCTCGAACATCGCCAACCGGGAAAAGGGCCTGCCGCGCTCAATCCTGATGTTCACCCTCAACGACGCCGACACCGGCGCGCCCTTGGCGCACATGTCGGCCAACCTGCTGTCGGCGTACCGCACCGGCGCCATCCCCGGTGTTGGCGCGCGCCATCTGGCCCGCAAGGACGCCAAGGTCATCGGCCTGGCCGGGCCAGGTGTGATGGGCAAGACCACGGTCGCCGCGTTCATGGCCGTGTGCCCGCTGATCGACACGATCAAGATCAAAGGCCGTGGCCAGAAGAACCTCGATGAGTTCGTGGCCTGGGTCAAGGCCACCTTCCCGCAGATCACGCGCATCCAGGTCGTGCAAACCCTGGAAGAGGTGGTGCGTGATGCCGACCTGGTCAGCTATTGCAGCTCGGGCGAAGTCGGCGACCCCAGCACCTACCCGCTGGTACGCCGCGAATGGGTCAAGCCCGGCGCGTTTCTGGCGATGCCCGCCCCCTGCAGCATCGATGCAGGCATGGAGCGTTCGGACGTGCGCAAGGTGGTGGACAACACCGGGCTGTACGAAGCGTGGTTCGACGAACTGCCCAAGCCTGCGCACAACCACGTGCCGCTGGTAGGCGTGCGCTTCATGGACATGATCGCCGAAGGCACGCTCGACGCCGCGCAGGTCGAAGACATCGGCAAGATCATCAGCGGTGATGCGCCAGGGCGTCTGAACGACGATGAAATCATCATCATGTCGGTGGGCGGCATGCCCGTGGAAGACGTCGCCTGGGGCACCGTGGTGTACCGCAATGCTGTCGAGAAAGGCATCGGCGTAAAGCTCAACCTCTGGGAAAAACCTGTCCTCAGCTGACCCTCCTCACCTCAAAAGGCTCCCCCATGACGCAAATCACCAAACTGAAAACCGGCTCCAAATTCGAAGACATGGCCAGCTACTCCCGCCTGGTGGCGGTAGACAACTGGATCTACGTGTCCAACACCGCCGGCCGCAACCCGCAGACCCAGATCATCCCCGAAGACGTGATCGAACAGACTCATCAGGTGTTCGCCAACATCGAAGCCGCACTGGCGGCCGTCGACGCTGGGCTGGGCGATGTGATCAGCTCGCGCGTGTTCATCCAGGACCCGAACGATGTACCCAAGGTCATGGACGTGATCGGCGAGAAATTCAGGGGCGTCGACCCGGCCACCACCGTCACCTGCCCGCCGCTGGGGTCGACCGTGTACAAGGTCGAGCTGGAAGTGACGGCGTACCGGGGTGCCTCCCGCGCGCAGGTCACGTTGATCCGGCTGGGCCAGTGACCTGCCCGCCTTGAACCCGCCACGTTCTGTTCACACTGCCGCCGAGTGAAGCCATGTCCCCCGTCATCGATCCTGTGCACACCAG
>NZ_JANIAG010000165.1:0-12712 GCF_028682155.1 Pseudomonas sp. 39004 | reverse complement strand
ATTTGTTCACAGCCAAGCCCTGCCATTTCTGGCATACAGGCTGACCCCACCTGTTCCCGCTGAAATTCACCATGAAACCACTGCTGTACATCACCCCCCTCCGAGCCCTGTTGTTCGGCCTGACCCTGGCCCTGTTCGAGTTGCTCACCTACCTGGCCAGCGACGCTGTGATGCCGGCCATGCCCGTGGTGGTCGGCGACCTCAATGCCAGCCCCGAATACATCCCCCATGCCCTGAACCTGTACCTGCTCGGTGGCGTGGTGCTGCAGTGGTTGATTGGCCCCCTGGCCGACCGCTACGGCCGCCGCCCGCTGCTGTTGGGCGGTTGCGTGTTCTTCGGCGTGGCGTGCCTGGCGACGTTCTGGGTGCACGATATTGGCCTGTTCAACCTGCTGCGCCTGTTGCAGGGCATTGGCCTGGGCTTTGTCGTCACGGTCAGCTACCCGGCCCTGAACGAGGCGTTCAGCGAAGCCGACGCAGTGCGCATGATGGCCCTGCTGGCCAACATTGCCCTGCTGTCGCCGCTGCTCGGCCCCCTGGTGGGCACCTTGCTGCTGCAATGGCTGGACTGGCGCTGGCTGTTCGTGGCCTTCGCCATCGGTGCGGTGCTGGCCTGGGTGCTGTTGTACCGGTTGATGCCGGAAACCCTGGGCGTGGAGCGGCGCGACGGTTCGCGTCTGCCCTTTACCCCGATCCATTTGCTGCCGTTGTTGTCCGGCTACGGCCAACTGCTGGCCAACCGTCGCTTTGTCGCCGGTAGCGCCGCCCTGGGCTTGGTCGGGCTGCCCTTGATTGGCTGGATCGGCCTGTCGCCGGTGCTGCTCATCCATGACGAAGGGTTGAGCACGATGGAGTATGCGTTGTGGCAGCTGCCGGTGTTCGGCGGGCTGATCCTCGGCAACCTGATCATCAACCGTATTGCCGACCGTTACTCGCTGCCAGCCCTGGTGCGTGGCGCATTGTGGCCCTACCTGGCGGGCCTGTCGCTGATGGTGCTGGCGACCTGGTACTGGCCAAGCGTGACCAGCGTGGTGGCCGGCATGTCGCTGTATGCCCTGGGGCTGGGGGTGGCCAACGCCGTGCTGTACCGCATGACGCTGTTCGCCAGCGATCAGAGCAAAGGGCTGGTCTCGGCCATGTTGGGGATGATCACCATTGCCTTGCTGGGCCTGGGCGGGGCGCTCATGGCGATGATCGGGGCGGGTGCCAGTTTGCTGCACTTTGCCTTGGCGGCCAGTGTGGCGGGGGCGCTGGCGCTCTGGCCGTTGTGGTTCGTTGTGGGTGGGCGGTCTGGGGAGGGCGCCGTAGCCCAGTAGCATTCGTCGCCTGTACCGCCTCTGTGGGCGCGGGTTCACCCGCGAAGAGGCCGGTACAGGCGGCGAGGTACCCTCAGGGCCGTTCGGCCGCTGGGTTCTCCTCGGGCACCGGTTTGCCGGGCCCGGCTTCCTGACGCCACTGCAGGGCGATCAGAATCAGCGTCGGCACGCCCAGCAGGGCAGTGATCAGGAAGAAGTCGTGGTAACCGAACTTCTCCACCATGACCCCCGAGTAGCCGCCGATCAGCCGTGGCAGCAACAGCATGATCGAGCTGAGCAGCGCGTACTGGGTGGCCGAGAACTTCAGGTTGGTCAGGCTCGACAGGTAGGCGACGAACGCCGAGGTGGCCATGCCGGAGCTGAAGTTGTCCAGCGAGATGGTGACCACCAGCATGTCCAGGTTCGGGCCCATGTCGGCCAGCATCAGGAACAGGATGTTGGTCGCCGCCGAGGCCACGCCACCGATGAACAGGATCGGCATGATGCCGAAACGCACGATCAGCAGGCCGCCGACACCGGCACCGACCAATGTCATGATCAGGCCGAAGATCTTGCTGACGCTGGCGATCTGGTCCTTGGTGAAGCCCATGTCGATATAGAACACGTTGGCCATCACGCCCATGACCGTGTCCGACATGCGATAGGTGGCGATCAGCCCCAGCAGCAGCAGGGCCTGCCAGCGGTAGCGGGCAATGAAGTCGTTGACCGGGGTCAGCACCGGGGCAAGGCCGCGACGGCCCATGGTCGACAGGCACGCCCAGGTCAGCAGCACGTACAGAATCAGGCGCAGGAAGGCGCGGTCTTCCAGCAGCAGGTCAAGTGGGGTGGCGTCACCGAAGATCACGCTGGCCCAGTCGGTATTGAACAATTGGGTGAAGCTGGCAGGCACCGACACCAACAGCAAGATCAGCACGAATACCGACGCCAGCTGATGGACCAGGCCATAACGCGCCGCCGACAGCTGGGTACGCAGCGGCACCGAGGGTTCACGCATGACCAGGGTGGTGAACAGCGCCGGCAGCATCAGCAGGGCGAACATGATATAGGTGCCGGCCCAGGCCTTGTGCAGGTAGCTGAACCCGGTGGAGCCGAACCATTCGGCGAAGAACAGCGCGCCTGCCGTGGCCAGCAGGGCCGCTACCCGGTAGCCGGCCATGTAGCTGGCGGCGAGCGCGGCCTGACGCTGGTCATCGGCAATTTCCAGGCGATAAGCATCGACGGCGATGTCCTGGGTCGCCGAGGCGAACGCCACGAGCACGGCCATGGCAATCAGCCACGACAGGTGTTGCTGCGGGTCGCACAGGCTCATGCCGACCAGCCCGACCACCACCAGCGCCTGGGACAGCAGCAGCCATGAGCGGCGGCGCCCCAGGCCACCAAGCAGTGGCAGGCGCCATTGATCGAGCAGCGGCGACCAGACCCATTTGAAGGCATAGGCCAGGCCGATCAGGCTCGCGTAACCAATGGTCTCGCGGGCAACGCCTGCTTCGCGCAGCCATACCGAAAGGGTCGAGAACACCAGCATGTAGGGCAGGCCGGCGGCAAAGCCGAGCAGCAGAAGTACCAGGGTTGACGGGCTGGCATAGGCAGCGAGCGCAGCGCGCCAGGTTTTACGGGGCATGGGCCAACATCTGCCTCAAGTTTTCGAAAACAAAGCGCGCACTCTAACCGCTGTGCTCCATCGGGCGCCAGCCATGGCGCGTCATATCCACACGATTATTGGTTACATTCACGCCTTCTGCGCGCAACCGCGCCCGTTGTTCGTCGCCTGACGGCGTGCCCAATGCCAGGCTCAGGCGCCCGCCCGCGGCGAGTACCCGGTGCCAGGGCAGGCGGGTATCGCCTGGCAATTGCCCGAGGGTGCGCCCAACCCAACGTGCCGCGCGGCCAAGGCCGGCCAGCTCGGCAAGCTGGCCGTAGCTGACCACCTTGCCCGCGGGCACTTGCCCGAGCACCGAATACAGTGCCGTTCGTCGGGCTTGTGGCGTTTCCAGTGTGTGCCCGTATGCCTCAGACATCAGTGCCCCCGTGGCCTGTGGATGAAACCGGACCAGTGGCGAGGCAAATGCGAGTTGAACTCAACGGCATGTGCTCGGTCTTTCCTTGCTCTGGTTGTCCGTATCTGGATAATGCCCGGCTTTTTCGACGAATCGAACCCGTAGTCCGCCTATGTATTCTAGATCCCTGTTGTGCCTGTTAGCTGCCTCCCTGTGCACCGCGCCCGCGTTTGCCGACACCGTGTGGATGAAAAACGGTGACCGCCTGAGCGGCAAGATCAAAGTTTTCGATGGCGGCAAACTGCTGCTGGAGACCCCCTATGGCGGGTCTATCGCGCTGGACTGGAAAGAAGTCCAGACCCTGGAAAGCGACCAGGAAATGCTGGTCAAGCAGGATGCCTACAGCGGTGAGCGGGCCAAGTCGTTGAAAGCCGCCGAAGCCGGCAAGGTCACCCTGGCCAACGGCGAGGCGCCCAAGACCGTCGAGCTGGCCAGCATCGAGCAGATCATGAAGCCCAAGCCGGTGGTCGAGGACCTGGTCTGGAAAGGCAACGTCGACGTCGCCCTCGACTACAAGCGTGCCGAGAATGACACCGACGACTACGACGTCAGCTTCAAGACCACTGCCCGCCATGGCCGCTGGCGCCACAACGCCGAGGGCGAGTACAACCGCGAGACCAAGGACGACGTCACCACCACCGACAACTGGAGTGCCGAGTACGCCCTTGACCGCTTCATTACCGAGAAGTGGTTCTGGCAGGGCCGCATGGAGTACAAGCGCGACCGCATCGAGGACCTGGCCCGCCAGCGCACCGTGGGTACCGGCCCGGGCTACCAGTTCTGGGACGACGAGCTGGGCGCGTTCTCGCTGGGTTCGCTGATCAACCGTACCGACTTCGAATACCAGGACGGCGCCAAGGACAACTTCTATGCCGCAGCGGTCAAGTGGGACTACACCCGCTACCTGATCGGCAAGAATGTGCAGCTGTTCACCAATGGCGAAGTCGCCAAGCCGCTGGGCAGCGTGGCCAACTACTCGCTGGATGCCGAAATCGGCCTGCGCTACAAGGTCACCGAATGGGCCTCGCTCAACCTCAAGGCAGAGAAGGACATCATCAGCGGTACGCGTGACAGTGACCTGGACAAAACCCGTTACACCGCAGGCTTCGGCGTGACCTGGTAAATACCCAGCAAGTGTCAGCGGCCTTTTGTGGCAGCGGCGGGTGATAATGCTTATCTTGTCACCCATCCAGTCCGCTGCCAGGAGCGCCCTTCGTGAGTACCAATGCCATCCGCCCCGCCCGGGAACTGCTGCTCAAGGAATACCGCGGCGTGCTCTCGACCCACTCCAAGTCCATGCCCGGTTTCCCGTTCGGCTCGGTCGTGCCGTATTGCCTGGATGCACAGGGCAACCCGCTGATCCTTATCAGCCGCATTGCCCAGCACACCCACAACCTGCAAAAAGACCCCAAGTGCTCGCTGCTGGTCGGCGAACGCGAAGCAGAGGATGTGCAGGCAGTCGGCCGTCTGACGGTCATGGCCGAGGCGCACAAGCTGGTGGACGAAGCCGCCATCGAAGCCGCCGCCCAGCGCTACTACCGGTACTTCCCCGACGCCGGCAATTACCACAAGGCCCACGACTTCGACTTCTGGGTGCTGCAGCCGGTGCGTCACCGCTACATCGGCGGTTTTGGCGCCATCCACTGGCTTGACCAGGTGACCCTGGCCAACCCGTTCGCGGGCAAGGCCGAAGCGAGCATGATCGAGCATATGAACAGCGACCACGCCAAGGCCATTGCCCACTACGTCGAACTGACCGAGCTGCCACGCTCTGTGCCTGCGCAGATGGTCGGTATCGACAGCGAGGGCATGCACCTGCGCATCGGCCAGGCGGTCCATTGGCTGGCGTTCCCAAGCCCATGCAATACGCCGACACAAGTGCGCGAAGCCCTGGTTTTGCTGGCGCACGCCGACCAGTGGCCGGTTGCGGCTGAAGTCGAGGGTTGAAATTGGGAGCTTGCGCATCCATCTGAGGTCTTATTGGGAGGTTCTCTTCCGTCGAGGAATCTTTGATGCGTGCTTTTCTACTGCTGTTTTTGCTGTTTCCTGTGCTGGAGCTGTTCGTCTTCGTCAAGGTCAGCGCGGCGATCGGGTTTTTCCCCGCGCTGCTGCTGATCATCGCCAGTTCCGCGCTGGGTGTGCTGGTTATGCGGGTGGCCGGGCTGGCCACCGCACTGCGTGCCCGTGAAAGCCTGCAGCGCGGCGAACTGCCCGCTGAGGACATGTTCCAGGGGTTGATGATGGCGGTGGGTGGCGGCCTGCTGTTGCTGCCGGGCTTCATCAGTGACGTGCTGGGCCTGATCTGCCTGTTGCCATTCACCCGTCACCTGGCCGCGCGCAAAATGCGCCAGCGTGCCGAGGAGCAGGCCCTGCGCCAGCGGGCGTTTCAGGACGATCCGTTCCAGGCACAGCCGCCTAGTGACGCCGGCCACCGGCCCAATGTGATCGAGGGCGAATACGAGCGTCGCGACAAGTAACCTGCCGGGGCCGCTTCGCGGCCCCTGTTGTTTTCACCTTATGCCTTTGATGAAAATTTTTACGTATCAAGCCTTGTAATTGCATATGGCGGCCTCATGTATGGGTCACCGCAAGGTTTCTGGTGGCAACACCAGACATGACTCAGGTGGTTCGCCCCGTGCGGGCCACCCCCGGCAACGCCGGACCGCATCAACCCGCCGGTGTCGATACCGGCCGATGAAAACCACAATTTGGGAGAGATCGACAATGAAGCTTCGTCCTCTGCATGACCGCGTAGTCATCCGTCGCAGCGAAGAAGAATCGAAAACCGCTGGCGGTATCGTCCTGCCGGGTTCGGCCGCTGAAAAACCAAACCGCGGCGAAGTTGTTGCCGTCGGCACCGGTCGCATCCTGGAAAATGGCGAAGTGCGCGCGCTGGCCGTGAAAGTGGGTGACAAAGTGGTTTTCGGCCCTTACTCGGGCAGCAACACCGTGAAAGTCGATGGCGAAGACCTGCTGGTAATGGCCGAGAACGAGATTCTCGCCGTTATCGAAGGCTGATTTCCCCGACTTCCCGTTATTCCAAAGCATTTCAAGGATTAAACGACCATGGCTGCTAAAGACGTAAAATTCGGCGATTCCGCCCGTAAGAAAATGCTGGTTGGTGTCAACGTTCTGGCTGACGCGGTAAAAGCGACCCTGGGCCCGAAAGGCCGCAACGTGGTCCTGGCCAAGAGCTTCGGCGCACCGACCATCACCAAGGACGGCGTTTCCGTTGCCAAAGAGATCGAGCTGAAAGACGCGTTCGAGAACATGGGCGCCCAGCTGGTCAAGGAAGTCGCTTCCAAGGCCAACGATGCAGCCGGTGACGGCACCACCACCGCTACCGTTCTGGCTCAGTCCATCGTCAACGAAGGCCTGAAAGCCGTCGCTGCCGGCATGAACCCGATGGACCTGAAGCGCGGTATCGACAAGGCTACCGCCGCTGTCGTCGCCGAGCTGAAAAACCTGTCCAAGCCATGCGCCGACTCCAAGGCCATCGCCCAGGTAGGCACCATCTCCGCCAACTCCGACAGCTCCATCGGTGAAATCATCGCCGAAGCCATGGAAAAAGTCGGTAAAGAAGGCGTGATCACCGTTGAAGAAGGCTCGGGCCTGGAAAACGAACTGTCTGTCGTTGAAGGCATGCAGTTCGACCGTGGCTACCTGTCGCCGTACTTCGTCAACAAGCCGGACACCATGGTTGCCGAGCTGGAAGGCCCGCTGCTGCTGCTGGTCGACAAGAAGATCTCCAACATCCGCGAGCTGCTGCCAGTACTGGAAGCCGTTGCCAAAGCCGGCCGTCCGCTGCTGATCGTTGCAGAAGACGTTGAAGGCGAAGCGCTGGCTACCCTGGTAGTCAACAACATGCGCGGCATCGTCAAGGTTGCTGCGGTCAAGGCACCGGGCTTCGGCGACCGCCGCAAGGCCATGCTGCAGGACATCGCTGTCCTGACCGGCGGCCAGGTCATCTCCGAAGAAATCGGCCTGTCCCTGGAAACCGCTACCCTGGAGCACCTGGGTAACGCCAAGCGCGTCATCCTGTCCAAGGAAAACACCACCATCATCGACGGCGCTGGCGCCGACACCGAGATCGAAGCACGCGTCAAGCAGATCCGTGCCCAGATCGAAGAGACTTCCTCGGACTACGACCGTGAGAAGCTGCAAGAGCGTCTGGCCAAACTGGCTGGCGGTGTTGCCGTGATCAAGGTCGGTGCTGGCACCGAAGTCGAGATGAAAGAGAAGAAAGCCCGCGTTGAAGACGCCCTGCACGCTACCCGTGCAGCCGTTGAAGAAGGCGTGGTGCCTGGCGGTGGTGTTGCCCTGGTACGTGCTCTGAACGCTATCGTTGACCTCAAAGGCGACAACGAAGACCAGAACGTCGGTATCGCACTGCTGCGTCGCGCTGTTGAATCGCCGCTGCGTCAGATCACTGCCAACGCCGGCGACGAGCCAAGCGTTGTGGCCGACAAGGTCAAGCAGGGTTCGGGCAACTTCGGTTACAACGCTGCTACCGGTGAGTACGGCGACATGATCGAGATGGGCATCCTGGACCCAGCCAAGGTCACCCGTTCGGCACTGCAAGCTGCTGCTTCGATTGGCGGTCTGATGATCACCACCGAAGCCATGATTGCTGATGCTCCGAGCGACGCTCCAGCTGGCGGCGGTATGCCAGACATGGGCGGCATGGGTGGCATGGGCGGCATGATGTAAGCCAGCCTTACCCCCTAGCAGCATGAAAAAGCCCCGGCTCGCGAGAGCCGGGGCTTTTTCGTTCTTCTACGGCCCCTCTTTCAGGCCACGCGGCGCTCAGCGGCAGGCGCCTCGACCATGCCCCGCCGATACAGAACCAGGTAATACGAGCCCAACCCGATCAACCAGCAGAACACTGCCGTCCACACGTTGTGCGACAGAAAGTGCGCGCCCTGCATCATCCGCCCAACCGACAACACTGAACCGGCCACCACTGCTACCACCAATGCCACCCGGGCCAGGCGCGGGCGACGGTCGCGCAGCGCGAAGAACAGCGCAAACAGGCAAAATCCGGTCGCGGCATGGCCGCCTGGCCAGCACAGCCCGGGCTTGTCGGTAGCGGGCCGCGCCTCCAGCAGCTTGCTGTAGGTTTCCTTGCCGCCGAACTGGCTCAGGCTCCAGGGGCACTGTACCTGGGTGACCTTTTTAAGCGGTGTGACAAACGCCGTGGACAAACTCAACGCCAGCACCAGGCAGCCCAGTTCTCGGCGCCAGCCAAACAAGCGCTTCCAGAAGAAACTCAGGGCAAATGTCAGCAACGCCAGCAAACCCAGCACGATCACCACCTGCTTGACCCCGTCATGCAGCACGTTCTCCAGCCAGTAGCTGTGGCGCCCGATGAATTGCCCGGCGGCCGGGTCGAAGAACAGGTTGGCCACGTCCATGTCGACCGAGGTCAGCTCAAGCAGGGCCAAGGCCACTGCCGTCACCAACGGGATACCCAAGTACAGCCAGAGGTTGATCGGGCGAGGGCGGCTACGTTCGTGCATGACGACTCCAGGGCGCAAAAAAGATCGGGCATTATCGAGTGGCCGCTATCCTGTGTCCGTGAAGGATCAGTGAAAAAACTGTCAACGGCGGCGAATTTCGCCTGGGGGTGGCACAGTGCAGGCATTGGCCTTAAGCTGCGCCTGCCGCGCACCACAGCGAAGCGCCGCACAGGAGACCCCGATGCGCATTCTATTGGTTGAAGACAACCGCGATATCCTTGCCAACCTGGCTGATTACCTGGGCATGAAAGGCTACACCGTCGACTGCGCCCAGGACGGCCTGTCAGGTTTGCACCTGGCGGCCACCGAGCATTACGACCTGATCGTGCTCGACATCATGCTGCCCGGCATCGATGGCTACACCCTGTGCAAGCGCCTGCGCGAAGACGCCCGGCGTGACACCCCGGTGATCATGCTCACCGCCCGCGATCAACTGGACGACCGCCTGCAAGGCTTCCGCTCCGGGGCCGACGATTACCTGCTCAAGCCCTTTGCCCTGTCGGAGCTGGCCGCCCGCATCGAAGCGGTGCTGCGCCGCGCCCAGGGCGGAGGCCGCCGCACCTTGCAGGTCGCCGACCTCAGCTACGACCTCGACACCTTGGAAGTCACGCGTCAGGGGCGCCTGCTCAAGCTCAACCCGGTCGGCCTCAAGCTGCTTGCCGTGCTGATGCAAAAAAGCCCGCACGTGCTGCGTCGCGAGGTACTGGAAGAAGCCCTGTGGGGCGACGACTGCCCAGACAGCGACAGCCTGCGCAGCCATGTGCACCAGTTGCGCCAGGTGATCGACAAACCGTTCGAAAAACCGCTGCTGCATACCGTCCATGGCGTCGGCTATCGCCTCGCCGAGGGCCGCGATGGAGTTTAAGCAAAGCCTTGCCCAGCGCATCATCATCGCCTTTGCGTTGATGAGCGCGCTGGTCGCCGGGGCCTTCGCCTTCGGCATCGTCGCCACTGTGCATCTGGTTGAAGAGCGGCTGATTTCCACGGTACTGGGCGGCGACCTGCAGCGCCTGTTGCGCATGGACAGCGTGAGCGACTGGAGCCATCGACCGCGCCCTGACCAGCTGTTCTATTTCAGCGGCGGGCGTGATGATTTCGAGTTGCCCAAAGACTTGCGTCATCTCGACAGCGGCTTCCATGAGGTATTTCGCGATCAGCTGTCGTACCACGCGATGGTCGAGATCGTCGACGGTCGCCGTTATGTGCTACTGCAGGATCAGAGCGATTTCGAAGAGCGCGAGCGCGTGCTGTTCGCGGTGGTGGTCGTGGGCTTTGTGCTCAGCCTGGTGCTGGCCGTCATCCTTGGCTGGCTGGTGGCACGCAGGGTGATGGCGCCGGTGATCCGCCTGGCGCGGCAGGTACGCCATCGTGACCAGTTGCTCGGCCTGGCGCCGCCCTTGGCGCCCGATTATGCGGCAGACGAAGTCGGCCAGTTGGCCGTTGCCTTCGACGACACGCTGGGCCGCCTGCGCGATGCCTTGACCCGCGAGCGGCTGTTCACCAGCGACGTCAGCCATGAACTGCGCACGCCGTTGATGGTGCTGGCCACGTCGTGCGAGCTGTTGATGGAAAACCAGACACTGGACCCGCGTGCGCGCAGCCAGGTCGAGCGGGTCGCCCGGGCTACCGAGGAGATGCGCGAACTGGTCAAGACCTTCCTGATGCTGGCCCGTGCCCAGCGCGACGAGGGCGCCGTGGCCTCGAAGGCAACCCTGCGCGAGGTGGCCGACGAACTCACCGGCGTGTGGCGCGATACCATCGAGCAGAAAGGGCTCACCCTCTATTTCGATGGTCGAGTCAGCGCCAGCCCGGTCCTGTACAACGCCACCTTCCTGCAATCGGTAATGGGCAACTTGCTGCGCAACGCCGCGCACTACACCGACAGCGGTTACATTCGCCTGAGCCTTGAAGCCAATGGGTTCAGCGTGGAAGACAGTGGTGTGGGTATCCCCGAAGAGCAGCGCGAGGCGATGTTCAAACCCTTCGTGCGCGGTGCCGAACGGCGGGGCGAAGGGCTGGGCTTGGGCCTGTCACTGGTGCAGCGCATCTGTGACGACCAGGGCTGGCGGGTCACCCTGACATCGACCTTGCCGCACGGCTGCCGCTTCCAGGTGGACCTCAGCAAAAGTGTGGAGGTGGGTGACCCTTCGTCGCTCATTGGGTAATGTTTGGTAATACCTCCCGAAAGGACTAACACTTTTTTCACATTGGCATAACCTGATTCCAACGCTTGCTTTCCTAAAGTGGGCGTACTGGAGTCAGGAGATGCCCAATGCGTAGCCCCATCAAGCTTGAATTTTCCGAGAAATACGACCAAGAACACGCGCGCGAATATTTTCTCAAGCATCAGGATGGCCTGGCACGTCGCCTTTCCCACAAACGTGACGAGCAGTTGGCGCGTCGCGCCCTGGCCTTGGCCGGTGAGCCGGGCCTGGTGCTGGACCTGCCCTGCGGTGCGGGGCGCTTCTGGCCGCTGCTGGCGGAAAAACCCAACCGGGTGATCATCGGTGCCGACAACTCCGAGGCGATGATCGAGACAGCCTGTGCCGCGCAACCGCCAGAGGTGGTCGCACGGGTACGGCCCTTGCAGACTTCAGCGTTCGCCATCGACCTGCCGGACAATTCGGTCGACAGCATTTTCTGCATGCGCTTGTTCCACCACATTGGCGAAGCCGCCCACAGAAAGACGATTCTTTCGGAATTTCAACGAGTTAGCCGTGATAGTGTGATCCTGTCGCTGTGGGTGGATGGCAACTTCAAGGCCTGGCGACGGAAAAAGCTCGAGCAGCGCCGTAGCGCCAAGACTGAGCAGGACAATTACCAGAACCGTTTCGTGTTACCAGCGGATACGGTCGAAGAAGAATTCAAGGCAGCCGGCTTCAGAATTCAGGAACGCTTGGACTTCCTGCCGTTCTATGCCATGTGGCGAGTCTATGTATTGCGCAAGGGGTAGTGTTTGATGGCTGTAGCCCGGAACGGGGAATCGCGGTTCGATTTTTACTGGCGCCAGCAGGGTGAGTGGGTCGAGGAACCCAACCAGCGGCGGGGTGGCGAGAGTGGCGTGCAACGCCTCAACGACGCCAGCGGCAAACTGCTGTATGCCAAGCGCCAGGTCGGGCACATCTATCGCAGCTTGCTGCACCCTTTTGGCCGGCCGACCGTATTGCGTGAACTCGATGCGCTCAACAGCTTCGAGCAATTGGGTGTGCGTGTACCGCGCATCGTCTTTTGTGGTGCCGAGCGCGATGCCGATCATCAATGGCGGGCGCTGCTGGTCAGCGAAGCGCTGGATGGCTTCATCGAACTCGACACCTGGCATGCCGAAGGTGCCCGCGAGCGTTATCCGCAGGTGGTGCATGAGCGCATGCTCAAGGACCTGGCCGATAACCTGGCGCGCATGCACCTGGGGCATTGGCAGCACGGCTGCCTCTATGGCAAGCATGTCTTCATCAAGGTCATCGGCGAGGGCGAACAGGCGCGGGTCGAAGTCGCCCTGCTGGACCTGGAGAAGTGCAGGCGGCGTATCAGCTGCCAGCGCGCGGCCGGTAACGACCTGCGTCAGCTGCGCCGCCACTCGTCGTTGAATGATGCGGAATGGAAAACATTGCTCTACTTTTACCAGATGGCGTTTGGCAGCGTTGTCAAAGGGTTAGAGCAATGAAACTAGAAATCGCTCGAGCTTTGTTCCTGGTAGCCGGGTTGGCCGTGACCACCGTGGCGGTGGCCGCCTGGGAAGAGCCGAAGCCGATGGTGTTCAGCAAGGCCGAGATGGCGGACCAGTGCGCATTGCCGCGGGTGGCAAAGCAGCAAGCGCAGGCCA
>NZ_JANIAG010000164.1:0-12785 GCF_028682155.1 Pseudomonas sp. 39004 | reverse complement strand
ATACAATACCAGTTTTTACTACTTTGTCGGCAACACATCGGCACTTCCGCCCGGTATCGTAGAGGACACCGCAGAGGAATATGAGAACGCCTTCAAGCGCCTGATGGGTGACTCTTACACGGCCAACGCGTGGCAGTATGTTGCCGACGCTAACGGGCACATAAAAATAAAGCCGGCCGCTGGCCACCAACCCGAATTGCCTCAAAATAGGGGCTGGCGCCGCTGCAACACGGGCCTGGACCTGCGCAACCGGAACGCCTCCACCGATCGTATGCTCTATGTTTATGACGATGAGACCGGTCTGGCGGTAGACGCAAGGTTGAAGTTTACATTCGGCGATAACGACACGAAGGACAAATGGCCTGCCTTTTTCCGCGAACAGCTGCTGGCGTCACCTCTAGCTGACTTCGTGCGCCTGGGTACCCATACGGCGGTCGATGGTGATATCCAAGCCGAGGGAACCGTCGACCTCTGGCAACGCGACCAGCCCCTGCGGATAGCACTCCGTGGCTTCACGGAGGTAGACAATAACATTGCCTGGGCTTACGCCCTGCATGACGCGACCGGCGCCGAAGCGACGCTGGCACAGATGATGGATGCGTTCATCCCGCCGCCAAAAGGCGGTGTTGGCAAGCGGCGCGTCGAACTGGTAGTGCGTGATAAGCGGACCCGGCAAATCGTCTATCGCAAGGAGTGTGAGCTCGACTACAACACAACGCCGGACAATCTGTCGGCGCGTGTCGATGTGCTGGCGACACTTCCCGTCGCGATTTACGCTCGCCTCGGCAGACTAGGCAGCGAGACCCGTTTGGGCGACAAAACCAACCTGACACTAATGCTCCCGCAGGCCCTGCACTTCGAGATTACCCTGGCACTTGTCGAGGGTGTCATTGCCACCCCCATCTGGAACGACTGGACCGGTGGCGACCTGGATGATGATCTATTACCCGACCTGACAGGTTTCGAACCCGCTACCCTCGGCGCGGGTGCCCACGTATGGCAAAGCGCCGCCTACCTGCTTGCCGACCGCGACCTGAGTATGAGCGAGCAGGTAAAAGCCTGGGTGATCAACGAACAGGACGGGCGCATCGTCAAAGAGGTTGCGTGGACCGCAACGGCCACCACCAAAGGCAACGCTGATTGGCCAGGAGAGTTCCTCAAAGCCGTCAACGACGCCCCCGCTAACACTGATGGCAACAAGTGGCTCTGCGCGGGCTATTTGACCGAGGGCGGGGCATTGGCCATCGGCGCCACAGGCAGCCCAACGTCGGAGGCTTTCATCGCGCTGGATGCTGCGGGCAAGGTACAAGTCAACCGGCTATGGTCATTTGCCGACGGCTGCCGGTTGTTCAGCAATGCGCCGTTCAAGGCCAACCAGGTCATCGCTAGCCGCTTGCCGGTTGCCCCCCCGCCCGCAGGTGAAAGCGTCTGCGTGCAGGTACGCGACCGAACCACGCAATATCTGTACGAAACTCACGTGTTCACGCCGCAGCGGGGCACGGCTGCAACATGGGCCAAGGCGCTTAGCGAGCAGATCAATCAGCACCCTGCGCAGATTGGCATGTTGCGCGCAGGCGTGCTGGCGAGCGATGGCGTAACCGTCGCGCCTGGCGATGCAAACAATGCACTGTGGATACCCCAACACTCCAATCTGTCGGTAGAGCTGGAGGCGCTGACGTGGCAGCTGTACCGGCCGGTAGACACCTTCACCCCAGTGGCCGGCCAGGTCATCCAGATCCAGTTGTACGACCGCTACAGCGCAGGCCAACTGCCCGGCTCCCCTTTCCAATACACAATCAAAAGCACCGATACCACTGCGGCCAAGTGCCTGGCCTCTTTGGCGAAAGACCTTGAAGAATCGGCCTTGGGCGCGTACCTGCGGCTAGGCACGGCCCAGGCATCAGACGGCAAACCGACCGCCGCCAACGGCGGGGTCCTGTGGCACATGCCTTTACCGGTCAGGGTAATCGTTACAGGCTTGCCGGGGCTGGACGGTGACGCTGTAAAAGCGCTTGAAACGCCTGAAGGGCAGCCGCTGACCCTGGGCAAGCTGTATGAAGACTTCAAGGATGGCGTGACGCTGACCATGACTGATCGATGGAGCGGCAATGCCATCACGTCGTGGGATTTCAAGCCGAAGGCATCAACGGAGGAAAATGCGGACAAGCGCAGGGCCGAGTGGGTCAAGGCGCTGGGCACGCTGTTGGCTTCTTCCGTGACGATGTGGGGTAAACAAGCGCCACTCACCAATGCGCCAACCGAAAAGGCGAGTGACCTGGCTGATCACTGCCTGTGGCTGCCGGCGGACGCTGAATGGGTAATGGTCGCCAGCCACTCTAAGACGGTCGGTAAGGAAAAGACTGTAAGCCGCCCATCGTTAGAACAAATAATATCTTACAAGCGCGACCGCTTGCTCTGGGAAGAGGCGAAGACCTACGCCTATTGCACGAAATGGACAGTAGAAACTAACTTTACAACCCGCTTCGGACGATTATTGAATTTGGGAGGCGAACCCCTGACCGACCGAGACATGGAACAAATCCAACCGAGAGTGGGCATGAAAGAAATCGACTATATTAGCTATGACGATTTTCAATTCAAAGCACCTTCAGCCAATATACCGGCATTTGTAGCTTCGCGCCTAGCGAGTGACGATGAATTTTGCATGCTGAATGATGTATTCCAGCTGCGATTCACCACATTGACAAGAACGCGCAAGGCCTGCTCTCATTGTCTGTCAGGCAACGAAAGCCAGCTCAACCTTCAATTCGGGATGCTTGACGATAACTACAAGTACGTACTCGACACACTTAAACTCATCTTGGCAAATCGTAATAGCGTATTTCCGTCTGACATTTTGCTGGATACACGGACCAAGGAAGCTTTGCTGTCAGATTGGTTCTATGACACGTTACATGCGCTTAAAGCACTTGGCGTGCTGACTTCCGCTGATGAAAAATTGCTAACGCGCGTCGAGCCGTACATCGTGATCAAGGCTCTAAAAGCGATGATTTCGAAATTCAGCCCTCTCGATTACTTTTTGAAAAAAAAGAATGGCAAGGACAAAACGCTGGCTGATCTTGTTTTCTCCAACGACGATCGCCTAAAACTATCAGAGTTCTTTCCTGAAATGGAAGAGCTTAACGAACTGAGAGAGAATCGCGAAAGGGCTTCACTCAGCTATAAAGAGAGATTCAGACTGCAAAAATTGTATGAATCTGTGGGGCCATTGGCGGAGGATGCTGCGTACCCTGCCCTTCGAAATGAAGCTGTCGAAATCACAACATCCTGGAGGCGCGATAATCCTTTAACAGTACTCTCCAAGGAGGCATCGGCCACCCTCCAGGCCTTGGGAACATTACGCGCCGAACACGAAGACATCCTGCGCTCATTACTGACGGGGGACAGAGACGATTGCGTTTGGACCGTCCATCTTCAACTCACCCAAGCAGCATTGCAGAAGGGCATTCGCTTCACCTCCTATTCATCAGACTTAGCTCCAGACCTATTGCGCCAGTATCCATTAGGTCTGGGTTCATTTAAGTCGGATAATGGCGGTATTCACCTTTACATTCCGGAAGGTGTAACGCTTGCGCCCGCCAAAGGGCTTTGCAGCGCAAGCTTTATCAGCAGATCGGGCATTACCCAAGCCTGCTCAGGACCGCTCACCATTGAAAGGCCATTCAAAGGCCGCACCTTCATCCCCCAAGACTCACTCTGCGCAGACTACGCCGGCACCCTTGGCTCCGAGCTTTATGACGTCAGTGGCGCCAGCGAAAACGGTGTCGACAGCAAGACCGGCCTGTTCCACGCCCACTACCCTGTGGGCGTAATTCGCGGGCTGTCGGGTCAGGGGCCAGAACTCGACCTGACGCTGCATTATTCTGCCACCCGTGCCAACGAAAGTGGCTTGGGCGATGGCTGGGCGTTCCGCTTCAGTGCCTACGACAATCGCCTTCACCGCTTGACCTTGCATAACGGCCAGACCATTACCCTGTCCTCCGCACAGGTAGAAAAAGCAAAAGGCACCAAGCGCCTGGCCATCAATGGCGTAACGCTCACAGGCGCCAAGGGCACCCATGGCGAATTGACCGGGTTGACAGTGATATTCCCCTCCGGACGCAGCGAAACGCTGGCCAAGCCCAACCCTCATGACAACAAGGAACCCAGCGAGAATTACAAAAAGGCGTTCATCAACAAAGTAGATGCGCTCAAGGGCAACCTGGATCAATGGCTCAAAGAGTCAGGTATTACAGCTACGCAAACCACCCATCTGACTAACAAGATCGCGGAACTGACCAAGCTCAAGACCGAAATGAACCGCAAGGCCTACCTGCTGGTCCCCTCCCGCATCACCTCAGCACAAGGCGGCACGCTTACCCTGGCGTGGGAAGGCAAAGAAGGCCATGTGCACCTGAAGCACATCGCTGATGGTTCGACCAAGTTGCTCGAGGCTGTACACACCAACCCTGTGGCCCAGGGTGAGTACAGCTACACCTTCACTGTGTGGCCGGGTGATGCTGAGGAATACACGGTCACGCTGTCCATCAAGGACTGCCTGCTCACCCGTTTGACCCGCAAGGGCAAAAACGACACCAAGCCGGTACAGTCGGTGGTGTTCGGGTATGAAGGTGAGCCGGTGCTGGACCGCGTGCTGTGCTCGGTCGCCGAAGAAGACGGCTCGCTCGAGGTTGTGAGCTACGGGCCGATGTGGAAGGGTTGGGATTGGCGTACCGACAATATCATTCCCTTGCCTCGGGTACTGCGCCATACGCTGCTGCCAGGTGCGGGGCAACAGCCAATTACGTCTATCTGGGAATGGCAAGGCAGCAGCAGCCTGGGGCTGAGTGAAGGCGCGACATTCTCCTCCACCTGCAGCCTGTCAACCGGAAACCAGCTCGATGGCCCGTCGACTACCCGTACCTGGACGCTGAAGAATGGCTTCATCGTCGAAACCCAGGTGATCGAAGCGATTCCGGGCGTGGCCCGCAAGACCACGACGATGGTCTACCCGGACGCGGTCGCCAGCACCGACCCCGCCGTTAAGTTCCGCCTGGCCACACAGCCCATCCGCACGACGGTGACCACTGAAGATCTGAACGTCAGTGCCCAACCCGCTGCGCCCGTGAACAGCACTGCCGAAAACGCGTTGGAGGAAAACCGCTCATGAGTACCGATGCCAAGGCAACTGCCAGTGCTGATCCATTTACACCGGCCAGAACGGTAAGTGAAACCTCGCTCTTCACTTACCATGCAGATTCAGGGCTGCTTTCCCAGATCGTCGCTGACGATGGGCAAACCACTCACCTGTGCTACTACCCGGTAACAGCCAGCACGGCGAACGCAGACCGTAGCGACAACGTGCCTACGCTGACAACGCTGTTGAGTGGGCTGCAGCTGGAGAAAGATCAAGCTGCTATCCCTACACAGTCGCTATCGTGCCCGAAGATCCCCGATACCAACGCCCCGCCCTTGCTCGCACAATGCAGCTACCTGAAGTTCCCCGACGGCAGCACGTCGGACATGAACGTGACCCTGTTCGGTTATGCAAACGCCAGCACCGACAGCCACGGCGTCTTGATGCCTGACCTGGTACTAAACCTGGAAGGCGTTACGGTCGACTTTTCGACTGCACCCTGGGGCATCACTAAAGCGACGGGGCGCCAGGGACTGGTGATCGACTTGCAGCAGGTCACCCACACCACGACCGGCGCAGAAACGAAGACCGAAACGACTTCGACCCGTTGGTACAAGAACAATACTGCCCGGCAGACGCGCAGCCTGACAGAAACCACTACCACCGCAACAGGCAAGTTGCGGGTAAAGCGCGAGGCGCCCCTCAAGTACGGCGAGTTGAACCTCACAGCCACCGTGGCTCAGCACATTCGCTCCGCGCGCAGCGGCCGCGTGCTAGCCGAGACGGATCAAGACGAACTGGGCAGGCCAACATCGATGGCTTACCACACCTATGACGCACGAGACCGCCTGCTGACCAGCACTACCTATGCCTGGAATTCCGATAAATACACCTCGCAAAAGGCAAATGGCGAGGCCCTGGCGAAAACCGAACAGCAATGGGCAGAGACAGGCAACGGCACCTGGGTCGTCACCGTCGGCCCGGATGGCCGCAAAGGGCGCACCTTGCTCGATGGCCTGCAACGCCCCGTTCGGCGTGAACTGCAGCGCCAGGCAGGCAGTGACGATTCGGCACAGAACTACGTATGCCTTGAAGAAATCGCCTACGGCGCAGACGGTGAGCCGCAGCGCCAGTGCATTTACGACTACCACCCAGGGGGCTTGTGCGTTCGCAACGAGGGCGTGAGCTTGCCAGCCACCTTGCGGGACTGGTTCTGGGAGGCCGAGGCGCAGGGCGACAAGGTGGAGGCAAACGGCACGCAGAGTAAGCGTACCGAAACTATCGTTGGCACCCTGCTGCGAGGCCCTCTGCACAGCGTCGAAGACATACAGAGTAACCACACCGACGGCAAGGTCACACTCGCCCTCAGCCATAAAATCTGGAACGCGACGAGCAAACAACTGGAGGCCATAGGCCTGAGCAGCGAGCGGCGCATCAATGCGCGCGGCTTGTGCGACGAGGTCACTGAAACGGTAGGCACCGTTAACCGGAAATGGCAGTTCAAATATGATGAGCTTGAGCGACGCACGGAGACCGAAGGGCCGGATGGCACGGTGGTGAAATGGGCTTACGAAGGGCTCAGCAACATGCCCACCCAGGTCACCATCAAAGGCAAATCAGGCACGGAGAAGCAGTTGGGCAAACAAACCGTGCGCGGCGGCCAAATCGCGTCCAGGACGGTGGGCGCCGACGGCTCGGCACAGACGATCACGTTCAACAGCAGCGGCTATAAACGCCCTGATGGCACTGAAGTAACAAACGAAAGCAGCGACGACGGCAACAGCGTGTCCTGGTACGCCAAGGGCAGCCAGCAGGCTGCAGTCAAGGTGGCGCTTGCGACATTCACCTACAACGAACTTACCCAGGCCATTAAGGCCGAGCGCCCCCAAACCGAAGCGAACCTGCAAAGTCTAATCAGCACCGAGAGCATTTCGCCCCGTTTGCTCGGGCAAACACTGACAACCCGAAAGCTTCGCAGCATGCAGCAGCACGAACGGGTTCAGCATTCGCTGCGTGGCACCCTCGGCCGCACTGCCTTGACCAACGGCATCAGCAGCCAGGCCTGGCACGATGGGCAGAATCGACGCAGCCGGGTACGCCGCGGGGCCTTGGACTATCGCTATCGCTATGCTGCACAAGGCGAGCTCGAACAATTACTCGTGAGCGACCGGCGCAATGGCACCCACCTGCTGGTGGCTTTTGCGTACGATAGCTTTGGCCAGGAAACCCAGCGGACATACACGCTGGATGGCGCTATCAAAAGCCGCTATCAACAAACGTGGTCGGTGACCGGGCAGCTCTTGAGCAAAACGTGGTACCGCAACGGTGAAAGCGAGGCCACACGTACCGAGACCTTTACCTACGCAACCGATCGCAATGAACTCAAAAGCTGGAGCGTGACGGCAGTCACAGGTTACGAGATTCAAGACAGGGACAAGAACAGCATCAAGGATCAGGCCTATACCTATGATGCGCTTGGCAACCTGCGGACCTGCACCACGGCCTATGTAGACGGCGCAAGCGAACTGCGTCGCTACGTTTACGGCAATACACTGCAGCCCACCCAGCGTACAGCCGTCACGGTGACGAAAACCCCCAAAAACGGCACAGCGGGCACGCCCACAACCCTCACACTGGCCAGTGACGGCAATGGCAGCCTCACCACTGACGCCTCAGGGCATCAGCTCACCTACACGCCGGAAGGCCAGCTGCAGTCAATAACAAAAGTCGGTGCTACCAAGCCACTGGCGAGCTACGAATATGACCACATCGGTCGCCTGGCCTCCCAGTGGGATGAGGCCCACAAACAACGCCGGGTCATGCAATACAAAGGCGACCTGCTGTGTGGGGAAATGTGGCTGGATGCGCACGGCAAACCTGTGCGGCACCGGGTGCTCGATGAAGAGGCTGGGCTGGTGGTGCAGTGCCTGGAAATAGGCCAGGCGACCCCCACTGCACATACCCTTTTCCTGATGCCAGACCCACAGAATGGCGCTGCCGAAGAGTATTCGATTGATGCCGACGGCCGCTGGAAAAGCCAGGCGACAGGCTTCACGCCTTGGGGCGAGGCGCCCCTGGATCAGCTCAATGCACTCAAGTGCGGCCTGGGCTATAACGGCCAGCGCGTCGACCCGGTAACCGGCGCCTACCATCTGGGTAACGGCTACCGCGTGTACGACCCCAAGTTCCAGGCCTTCTTCCAGGGTGACAGCCTGAGCCCATTCGGCGAAGGCGGCTTGAATGACCGGGCGTATTGCGCAGGGCGTGACCCAGTGAACTGGCATGACCCGAGTGGGCACATCATGGTCAGTCGCCGGGAGCAATCGGCACAGCTGGCCTCCCTGGACGACATGATCCGCGAGACCACGCCACCCCATCATGAACCTGCAGCGTGGTGGGAATGGCTGCTGCTGGCTGGCGTTTTTGTGCTGGCTATCATCGGGTCGATCCTGACAGGCGGCTTGCTTGGGGTCTTGTTTCTTGCTGTTGCAACACTGGCGTTTGCGCTGGGCGCAGCGGAACTGTCGCTGCGACAAAGCAACCCGAGCTTATCGGAGAAACTGGGCTGGGCAAGCATGGCAACTAGTGTATTCGACGCCTCCGGCAAGGGCTTGGCGAAAGTAGGCAGTTTGCTGATGAGAGGGGCCAGCAAGGGCGTTCAGAAGCTACGCCTGTTGCGTATCTCTGCGTTGAAACGGTTGAAAAGCCTGTCCGGATCGGTCTCATCGCGCATGGGCTCATGGCGACGACACGTGGGTCGCAGTCATTTCTACGAGCTCAATGGCGGCCCAGCAACAGCTTCAACGACGCCAGACGTTTACACCTTGTACCAAGGCTCAAGCGAACCCCGCCAACTGCTGATCTTTAGTCATGGCCGTCGTGTTTCCGGCCCTATGGCAAAAGGGTACGACGCTCCGGGGGCATTCGAAGCCCCTACAACGATGAACTATTTTACCCGGAACGGGTTCAGGGCGGTGGTCGATACAGATTCCGCTTCGCTACGCTCCCTTGCCTCGTCTATCAAGGGCAAACGTCCAGTCACGCAGAGTTACGCAAGAGGTGCGAGCGTTCCAAATTATGAGCTGAGGGAGGCTGTGCCAGGGCGAACTTCTCATGAAGTAATACCCGAATATGAGAGAGCCCCATTCAGGATGAGGATGGAGAGGATGGCAAACCAACACAACGTTGACATTTTGCTTGTCAACAGGCCCACCTCCACTCTGGAAGTAATGCAATCACTGAAAGCCAAAGGGCTTCACTACGACGCTGTCGACAACCTGTATTGCCGAGGCACGAAACTCAGTAGCAGGCCTTTGTTCTACCAACGAATTTACAGCGCATACATTAACGGTTTAGACAGCGCACTGCCTGTTACAAAAGTATGAGCCGGACGGTGTTGCTCTCTCATCACCGATGATTACGCTTCGCCCGCGCTGAGCAGCCCGCTGCACAGGAGCCCCGAACATGAGCACTACCGCCACCGAGAACGTTACACCGACGTCATCCGCTTCTACAGAAAACACACAGTTCACTTATGATCAGGCGACTGGGCTAGTGACGAAGACCTTCACCAGCGACGGTCTGACCCTCGAATTTTGCTACTACCCCGCTGACGCCAGCACCGGGACACCAGACCGAAGCGACAAAGTACCTGATGTGACGCAGTTGCTGAGCGGGTTTACACTTGAGAACGTAGAAGCAACTTCCCTCGTGGACGCCCTGACACTCAAGTGCGAAAGCCTGCCAGATAAAAGCACGCCACCCCTCATGGCGCAATGTGAGTACTTGACTTTCCCGGATGGCACGCGGTCGACTACCACGTTGACGTTGTACGGTTACGCTAATGCAACAATCGATAACGCAGGCGTTTTGATACCCGATACCGTACTGAACCTAGAGGGTGTAGCCGTTGATACAACCACCACACCCTGGACCGTCACACAAGCACAGGGACGCCAAGGAATTACCGTTGCCTTGCAACAACTGACCACTGCCAGGGATGGCCTCGAGAAGGTAACCACCTCAACGCAGTGGCACAAGAACGACACAGCGCGGCAGACCCGCTCCATCACGGAAACGACCCAGGTTAACAGCACGGCCGGAACGTTGACGTCGATAAGCACGACGCCCATGCAACGAAACTTGTTCACGCCTATCGCCACCTTGTCCAATCAAGTGCGCTCAGCCCGCAGTGGTCGTGTGCTGCGCGAGACACAGCAAGATGACCTGGGCAATCCCGCGCTCATGGTCTACCACACATACGATGCCCGGGACCGTCTACTGGGCAGTACCACGCAAGCTTGGGAGGAAGAAGGCTTCGCCACAAGCGCCCATGCAGGCATCGCGGTAAACATCCATGAAACGCACTGGCTGGAAACAGGGAATGGCACCTGGGTCCGTACGGTCGGCCCGGACGGGCGCTGTGGGCGCACGCTTCTGGATGGTCTACAACGTCCAGTGCGGCGCGAAATGCAGCGGGTGGCGGGTGATGATCACTCGCCCAGCAACTATGTATGCCTCGAGGAAGTCGCTTACGGGGCCGACGGTGAACGTCAGCATCAGTGCGTCTACGACTATCTCCCTGGAGGATTGCGCCTGGTGAACGAGGGCGCGACCTTGTCGGAAAATCTGCGGGATTGGTTCTGGGAGGAGGAAACCCACTCGCATGCGCAACATGCGGCCACGGGGGAATCACTGACCACTGAAAGCGTGTCAGGCACATTGCTACAAGGCCCACTCCGCAGTGTGCAGAAAACTCAGCGCAATCATCGGGATGGCAAGGTCACACTCACCCAATCGCACAAGCACTGGGACGCACAGGAGAATAAATTCGGTACCCCAGCGCTCTCCATCGAGGAGCATATCGATACACAAGGGCAGCGCGTACGCGTGAAGGAAAGCCTGGTCGCCGGAGCGCAAAACGTGGAGCGCGAATGGGAATGCGTATATGACGAACTCGGACGCCGAACCCAGATCACTACGCCGGATAAGACCGTGGTCAAGTGGAACTATCAAGGTCTCTGCGTAGTCCCCGTCAAAGTCACCCTGACACCTGAAAAAGGCGCCGAACAAGTGCTCGGGGAGCAGACCCTGCTAGGCAGTGGCAACCGAGGTGACGAGATCACCACCCGTAAGGTTGGCAGTAGTGCTTCGCGCGTGGAGCACACCTTCAGCCCAAGGACGCAGCAGCGACCAGACGGCGTGCGGCTTTGGAGCGAGCCCAGTGAGGATGGTGCCGTACAACTCTGGTACACCGAGACGGCTGACAGTGGTGTAAGGGTTCCCAAAACACTGGTTGCCTCGTTCTCCTACAATGAGGTCACTCAAGCCCTGCACACTGAACGTCCAGCAACAGCGGATGCGCGCCAGAGTGCTATCCACAGTGACAGCACAGCCCCTCAACTCCTCGGAACGTCACAATCGACAAGGATTGTGCGGGGCGCCCAGATGCAACGCCTTGCGCAGCATTCATTGCGTGGCAACGTCGGCCAGGTGCAACACACCAATGGGACGAGAGCCCGCACGTGGCGGGACGGCCAGAATCGGCGCAGCCGCATTCGACGCGGTCGGATGGAATACCGGTATCGCTATGGTGCGCAAGGCGAGGTCGACCAATTGGCCGTGCTGGATCTGCATAGCGGTCGAAAGCTGACAGTGTCAATGGCATACGACGGGTTTGCCCGGGAAACCGAACGAACCTACCGCCTGGACGGCGTAATAAAGAGCCGCTACGTGCAGTGCTGGTCACCGACAGGTCAACTGCTAAGCAAAACCTGGTACCGCAACGGCGATGAAACAGCCACCCGGGTCGAGACATTCACCTACTTCCCGCTACGCAATGAACTCAGCCAGTGGGACGTTGATGCGATCGAGGGTTTCGGGATAGAAGATGCGGCTGCGAGAACGATCAAATCGCAGTGTTATGGCTACGACGCTCTAGGCAACATCCTGACCTGTACTACAACATTCACTGACGATGAAATTGAAACCCGCACGTACACTTATGATGCCAATCAACCGACGCTGCGCAGTACCTGTAGCGTGGCCCGGGCGGGTAAGCGCAAGGCCCTTTCGCATACCAGCGACCTCAATGGCAGCCTGACCACCAACGCCTCAGGGCAGGCCCTCGCCTATACCCACGACGGCCAATTGCTCCGCGTCAGCAAAGACGATAGATGTATCACCCACTATGAGTACGATGAGCAGGGGCGGCTGGCTGCGCAATGGGATGAAACGCGCAAACAACGCTGCATTCTCCAATACAACGACGACCAGCTGTGTGGGGAGCAATGGCTGGATAAGCAGGGTAAGCCCCTGCGCCGCCGTGTACTAGATGACGAAACAGGTCTCGTGGTGCAATGTTATGAGATGTACAAGGATGCAGAAATAGTACAGACCTATTTCGTCATGCCAGACCCTCAGAACACGGCAGCGGAAGAGTATGCATGGGATGCCCAGGGCAACTGGAACAGTCAATCCATCGGTTTCACACCCTGGGGGGAAGCGCCACTGGCACGCCTGAACCAGATGAAGAGTGGTGTGGGTTACAACGGGCAGCGGGTCGATCCCGTCACCGGTTGCTATCACCTGGGCAATGGTTACCGGGTGTATGAACCGCGGCACCAGGCGTTTTACCAAAGTGATGTCC
>NZ_JANIAG010000163.1:0-12815 GCF_028682155.1 Pseudomonas sp. 39004 | reverse complement strand
AACTGGCTCACCAGCATCTGCAATTGCCCCCCCAACCGCGCCAGCTCAACACTGGACGCCGCCGTCTCGTCACTGGCCGCCGCGGTCTGCTCAGACACATCCCGCACATTCAGAATGCTCCGGCTGATTTCTTCCGCCACCGCGCTCTGCTCTTCCGCCGCCGCCGCAATCTGCTGGTTCATCGACTGAATGTTCGACACCGTGCTGGTGATGTTTTCCAGCGAGGCACCGGCCTTGCGTGCCAGTTCGACGCTGCTGTCGGTCAGGGTACGGCTACCCTGCATGGCCGTGGCCACTTGCTGGGTGCCGTGCTGCAGGCTGGCGATCAGCTCTTCGATCTCTTCGGTGGACTTTTGCGTACGCTGCGCCAGGCCGCGCACTTCGTCGGCGACCACAGCAAAGCCACGGCCCGCCTCGCCGGCACGGGCGGCTTCGATCGCGGCGTTCAGCGCCAGCAGGTTGGTCTGTTCGGCCACCGACTTGATCACGTCCATGACGCTGCCGATTTTCTGGCTTTCCTGCTGCAGCAGGCTCATGGCTTCAGTGGAGCGGTGCACTTCTGCGGCCAGGCGTTCGATCTGGCTGATTGCCTCACCGACCACACGGTCGCCGGCGCGGGCTTCGTCGTCGGCACCGGTGGCGGCATGCGAGGCCTGCTCGGCGTTGCGGGCGACTTCCTGAACGGTTGCCGCCATTTCGTGCATCGCGGTGGCCACCTGGTCGGTTTCGACCTTCTGGCTGTTGGCACCTGCGCTGGTCTGTTCGGTGACGGCCGATAGCTCTTCGGCGGCGCTGGCGATCTGGGTGACGCCGTCGCGGATGCCGCTGATCAGTTCGCGCAGGGTAACGCCCATGCGGGCGATGCCCTGTTGCAGCACGCCCAGTTCATCACGGCGGGTGACACGCAGGTCGTGAGTCAGGTCGCCGCCCGCGATGCGTTCCACTGCTTGCAAGGTTTCCTGCAGCGGGCGGGTGATCTGCCGAGTGATCAGCACCGCTGCCAGCACGCCTACCAGCAATGCCAGCAGGGTCGCGATGGCCTGCAGGCTGCGGGCCTGTGCGCTCTCGATGTCGCGGCGCTCCAGCTGGATCTTGTACAGCGCGTCGCTGGTCTTGACGATGTCGGCACCCTGGACGGTCATTTCTGCGCGTGCGCTGGTGATATCGGCGAGGGCATCGCGGAACTGACGCACGGCGTCACGGTAGGCCAGCACCGACTGTTCGAACTGTTGCAGGCGCGCGTCAGCAGTGGGCAGCTGGCGCTTGAGGTTGTCGACCTCGGCCAATGCCGCTTCGAGCTGGCGCAGGGCAGCCTGCTCGTTGGTCGCGCTGTTGTCGGCAATGTAGCCGCGCACGTCGATGCGCACCTGCAGCAGTTGCTGGCGGGCCTTGCTGATCAGCTGGTACTGGGCCAGGCGCACGCTGTCGCTTTCGGGGCGTGCCATGACGTCCTGGCTGAGGGCGTCCATGGCCTGGTCGGCCTTGGCTGCAGAAACATTCATTGCATCGCGGGCGGCGCGGGTGGCGTTATAGCCTGCGCGCATGGTGCCCAGCGACACCTTGTACTGGCTGATGGTCTGCCCAAGGTCGTGCAGCAGTTTGACGTTCTCCGGGCTCTTGAACGTGCCGACCAGGCGTTGCTGCTGGTTGCTGAAGGTGTCCAGCTTGGCCAGGGTGTTGGCCGCCGCCGCATCGTCGCCGTTGGCAATCATGTACTGCAGGCGGGCAATGCGCAGGTCGGTCAGGTCCTTGTTGAGCTGGCTGATATCGCTCATCCAGTTGCTGCGGTCGATCAGGCTGCCCAGGCTGGTCCAGCCGGTCAGGGCCAGCAGGCCGGTGAGGATCAGCACCAGGCCGAAGCCCAGGCCGAGTTTGAGGTTGACGCTGATGTTGGCAAACCAGCTGTTCATGCACGCACTCCAGAAGTTGTTTTCGCTCTCTTGATCGTCGATCGCAAGGCGTTGTTGTTCTGGGTGCCCGCTGATTCGTGCAGGGGTTATCGGCAATGAATCTGGAAGCTGAAACGCTTTTTCAGCAGATTTGTAACCGGTCGTCCGGTTGAAACGGGGCTGCCAGGCAGCCCCGCAGGGTGTTACAGGTTACGCGCACTGAAGGTATCGCAGCTGTTTACTTCGCCCTCGGCAAAGCCTGCCTTGAACCAGCGTACGCGCTGCGCCGAGGTGCCGTGGGTGAAAGAGTCGGGCACCACGCGCCCCTGGCCTTTCTGCTGCAGGCGGTCGTCACCAATGGCGTTGGCCGCATTCAGCGCTTCCTCGACGTCGCCTGGCTCCAGCCAGTTCAGGCGCTTTTGTGCCTGATACGCCCACACCCCGGCCAGGCAATCGGCCTGCAGTTCCTGACGTACCAGCAAGCCGTTGTCGCCCTCCATGCGCTGCCCATTGCGGCGGGCCGCATCAACCTTGGCCGACACGCCGAGCAGGGTCTGCACGTGGTGGCCGATTTCGTGGGCGATGACATAGGCCTGGGCGAAGTCGCCCGCTGCGGCGAAGCGGGTTTCCATCTCGCGGAAGAACGACATGTCCAGGTACACCCGCTGGTCGGCCGGGCAGTAGAACGGGCCCACCGCCGCCGAAGCGAAGCCGCAGGCGGAGTTGACCTGGCCGTTGAATAGCACCAGCTTGGGGTCTCGGTACTGCTTGCCAGCCTGGGAGAACAGCGCCTTCCAGGTGTCTTCGGTGTCACCCAGCACCGAGGCGACGAATTCGGCCTGCTGGTCATTGGCCGGCGGCGCCTTGGTGCCCACGCTACTGGGAGCCTGCTGTTGCTGTTGCATTTGCCCGGTGAGCTGGCCAAGGATCTGCAGCGGGTCTTGCCCGGTGAGCCAGCCGATGCCCACGATCAGCAGGATCGCCCCCAGCCCCAGGCCCTTGCCGCCGCCAAAGCGCATGCCGCCACCACCGCCACCTTCGCCTCGGGCATCGACCACGTTGTCGCTGCGTCGGCCTTTTCGCCATTCCATGAATGCTCTCCGGAGCGTGAAACAAGAAGACAAAGATTAGTTCACCTCAGCGAAAGGTGTCAGCCAAAGGTGTTAAGCCATAACCATATGGTTATGTATTGAGAGGCTGATTTCAGTATTCATCCCACCCGAGTTATCCGAAACTGCAAGTCCGCCTGCCACGCACAGGTGTTTTGATAATTCCAAGAGAGGAAAACGGCATGCCCGCCCAGGACACCAGCCGCTTCGTGATCCGTGATCGCAACTGGCACCCCAAAGCCCTGACCCCCGACTACAAGACGTCCATTGCCCGCTCGCCGCGCCAGGCACTGGTCAGCATCCCGCAGTCGATCAGCGAAACCACCGGCCCGGATTTCACCCACCTGGGTTTCGGTGCCCACGACCATGACCTGCTGCTGAACTTCAACAACGGTGGCCTGCCAGTCGGTGAGCGCATCATCGTTGCCGGCCGGGTTGTCGACCAGTACGGCAAACCGGTGCCCAACACCTTGGTAGAAATGTGGCAGGCCAACGCCGGCGGCCGCTACCGGCACAAGAACGACCGCTACCTGGCCCCGCTGGACCCGAACTTCGGTGGCGTTGGCCGTTGCCTGACCGACCGCGACGGCTATTACAGCTTCCGCACCATCAAGCCCGGCCCGTACCCATGGCGCAACGGCCCGAATGACTGGCGCCCGGCGCACATTCACTTCGGCATCAGCGGCCCGTCGATCGCCACCAAGCTGATCACCCAGCTGTACTTCGAAGGCGACCCGCTGATCCCGAAGTGCCCGATCGTCAAGTCGATCGTCAACCCCGAGGCCGTGCAGCAGTTGATCGCCAAGCTCGACATGAGCAACGCCAACCCGATGGACTGCCTGGCGTACCGCTTCGACATCGTGCTGCGCGGCCAGCGCAAGACCCACTTCGAAAACTGCTGAGGACCCCGCCATGCCAATCGAACTGCTGCCGGAAACCCCTTCGCAGACTGCCGGCCCCTACGTGCACATCGGCCTGGCCCTGGAAGCGGCCGGCAACCCGACCCGCGACCAGGAAATCTGGAACCGCCTGGCCAAGCCAGAAGCACCGGGTGAACACATTCTGTTGATCGGCCAGGTCTATGACGGTAACGGGCACCTGGTGCGCGATTCGTTCCTGGAGCTGTGGCAGGCCGATGCCGCTGGCCAGTACCAGGACCAATACAACCTGGAAAACGCCTTCAACAGCTTTGGCCGCACCGCCACCACCTTCGATGCCGGTGAATGGACCGTGCAAACGGTGAAGCCGGGTGTGGTGAACAATGCTGCTGGCGTGCCGATGGCGCCGCACATCAACATCAGCCTGTTTGCCCGTGGCATCAACATCCACCTGCACACGCGCCTGTATTTCGACGATGAAGCCGAAGCCAACGCTAAGTGCCCAGTGCTCAACCTGATCGAGCAGCCGCAGCGCCGTGAGACGTTGGTTGCCAAGCGTTGCGAAGTGGATGGGAAGACGGCCTATCGTTTCGATATCCGTATTCAGGGGGAAGGGGAGACGGTGTTCTTCGACTTCTGAGTGAAGCTTGGGGCCGCAAGGCGGCCCCGGCCTCTCAACCTTTGACCGGTTTCAGGTCAAAGGCATCGGCCTGATACTGGAACAACAGGCAATCGGCAGCCGCCGTGCAGCCACTTTCATGCACCAGGTCGGCTGGCAGTTTGTAGTAGGCCCCGGCCGGGTACTCGGTGCGCTTGCCATCGATCACTGCGTAGAACGTCCCGCTCAATACCACTGTCGGCAAGGTCTGGCTGTGCTGGTGCAGGCCGTTGTCGGTGCCTTTTCTGAATTTCACATACGCCGAATACGGCCCCTTGCCGAAGATATCGCCTTCGACGTTGGCGTAGCTGACGGCGCCGCGGGTGTTGGGCACGTCCTGCCACTTCAGGGCAGCGTTGTCAGGGACCGAAACGGTTTGTTCTGCTGCATGGGCGACGATTGCCACAGCGCTGAGCGCGATGCCGGTGATGACTGCCTGCAATGATTTCATGATGAGTCCTCTTCGCTGAAGTAACGTGCAGCGTAGGTTAATGAATCATCAAGAGCACAAATACGGCCTCAACTCCGCAAGACTTGTGCAGATAAAGCACAAGTCAGCCCTGCCACCTGGGCGTTGCGTAGTAATGCTGCACGTAATCCAGTAGCGCACGCACCTTGGGCGCCAGGTAACGGCTCTGTGGATAAACCGCGAACAGGCTGCGCGCCGGCTGCCGCCAATGGCTCAGCACCTGAACCAGGCGCCCGTCGCGCAGCGCATCATCGACGATGAAACGGTCGAAACTGGCGATGCCCAGGGCGCCGATGGCGGCGGCGCGCAGGGCCATGGGGGAGTTGGCGCTCAAGCGCCGGGGCATCAGGATTTCACGCTGCTCGCCCGCGTCGTTGGCCACCTGCAAGCGTTGCGGGTGCAGCAACTGGCTGTAGCCGAGCAACGGGTGGCCGGCCAGGTCGTCGGGTGAGGCGGGCGTACCGTGGCGTTGCAGGTAGCGCGGTGCGGCCACCAGCAGGACTTCACTGGTGGCCAGGCGGCGTGCCACCAGGCTGGAGTCAGGCAGGTGGTCGGTGACCCGCAGGCACACATCGATCTCCTCCTCCAGCAGGTCAACGAAACGATCGCTGCAGTGCAGCTCGATCTGCAGTTGTGAATGGCGCTCGACAAAATCCGGCAACCAACGCCCCAGTTCCAGTTCGCCAAAGGCGGTGGCAACGCCCAGGCGCAAGGTGCCGGCAGGTTGTTGCTGATGCTCGGACAGTTCCAGGGTCATCGCCTGCATCTGTTCGAGGATCTGCACGCAATGGCGATAGAACAGCGCACCGGCTTCGGTGAGGTGCAGGCGGCGGGTGGTACGGGTGAGCAACTGCGTGCCGAGGTGGCGTTCGAGGTGCTTCACCTGGCGTGACAGCACGGTGTGCGAGACGCCGGCCTGGTTGGCGGCGGCGCTGAAGCTGCCGAGGTCGACGACCCGGCGGAAGGTGTGCATGGCACTGAACTGGTCCATCGGCGCAACTCTCCTGGCAGTGTGCGTTGGGGCCGGCCAGGCCCCAACGCGACACGGATCAGCGCCGAACCAGCAGCACCCCGCTTTCCATGTGATGGGTATACGGGAACTGGTCGAACAGCGCGCAGCGTTCGATACGGTGGGTATCTTGCAGCTGGGCGATGTTCGCCGCCAGCGTTTCCGGGTTGCACGAGATGTACAGGATGCGCTCGAAACGCCGGGTCAGCTCGCAGGTGTCCGGGTCCATGCCGGCACGCGGCGGGTCGACGAACACGGTGCCAAACGCATAGCTTTTCAGGTCGATGCCTTCCAGCCGGCGGAACGGGCGCACCTCGTTCAGTGCCTGGGTCAGCTCTTCAGCCGACAGCCGCACCAGCCGCACGTTATCCACACCGTTCTCATCGAGGTTGCTCAACGCGGCATTGACCGACGTCTTGCTGATCTCGGTGGCCAGCACCTGGCGCACGCGGGTGGCCAGCGGCAGGGTGAAGTTGCCATTGCCGCAGTACAGCTCCAGCAGGTCATCGTCGCGCTCGCCAATGGTGTCGTAGGCCCAGCTCAGCATCTTTTGGTTCACCGCGCCGTTGGGCTGGGTGAACGCGCCTTCTGGCTGGCGGTAGCTGAATACGCGGCCCGCCACGTCCAGTTGCTCCACCGCATAATCACGGCCTATCACCAGGCGCTTGCCCTTGGAGCGGCCGATCAGGCTCACCCCCAAGTCTTCGGCCAGCTGCCGTGCGGCCACTTCCCAGGCCTCGTCCAGCGGGCGGTGGTAGCACATCGTGACCATCGCATCGCCCGCCAGGGTGGTAAGGAACTCCACCTGGAACAGGCGGTTGCTCAGTGCCTCGCTGGCCTGCCAGGCCGCCTTGAGGCGCGGCATCAGCAGGTTGATGCGCTCGCTGGCGATGGGGAAGTCTTCGATCAGGATCGCCTTGTGCTTCTCGCCTGGGGCGAACATCGCGTAATGGCGCTGACCGTCCTCGCGCCACAGGCGGAACTCGGCGCGCAGGCGGTAGTGCTCGCGCGGCGAATCGAAAACAGCCGGTTCCGGCGCGCCAAACGGCGCCAGCAGCTCACGCAGCCGGGCAACCTTGGCGTCCAGCTGGGTGGCGTAGGAGGAGGGGTCGAAAGCAGCACTCATGCGTTGAACCAGCCCAGCTTGATGACGAACAGGATGGAAAGGATCACCAGTGCCGGGTTCAGGTCGCGGTGGCGGCCGGAAATCAGCTTGATGGCAGTCCAGGAAATGAAGCCGAAGGCGATGCCGTTGGCGATCGAGTAGGTCAGCGGCATGGCCAGGGCCGTCACCACCACGGGTGCGGCTTCGGTGACGTCGTCCCAGTTTATTTCCGCCAGGCCCGAAGCCATCAGTACGGCGACGAACAGCAGCGCCGGTGCCGTGGCGAAGGCCGGTACGCTACCGGCCAGCGGTGCGAAGAACAGCGCCAGCAGAAACAGCACGGCCACCACGATGGCGGTCAGGCCGGTACGCCCGCCCGCGCTCACGCCGGCAGCCGATTCGATGTAGCTGGTGGTGGTCGAGGTGCCCAGCAGCGAACCGGCCATGGCTGCGGTGCTGTCGGCGATCAGGGCGCGGCCCATCTTCGGCATGTGGCCGTCCTTGCCCATCAGGCCGGCGCGCTTGGCCACGGCGATCAGGGTGCCAGAGTTGTCGAACAGGTCGACGAACAGGAAGGCGAAGATCACGCTGATCAGGCCCACATCGAGGGCACCGGCGATGTCCAGTTGCAGGAAGGTCGGTGCCAGCGAAGGGGGCATCGACACGATGCCGCCGAACGGCGTGACGCCCATCGCGATCGACGCGACAGTGACGGCCAGGATGCCGATCAGCACCGCGCCGCGCACCTTCAGCGACTCAAGGCCGACGATCAGGAAGAAGCCCAGCGTGGCAAGGAGCACCGAGGGCTGCTTGAGGTCGCCCATGCCCACCAGGGTGGCCGGGTTATCGACGACGATGCCCGCGTTATGCAGGGCAATCAATGCCAGGAACAAGCCGATGCCAGCGGCGATGGCCGAGCGCAGCGGCAGCGGGATGCTGTTCACGATCCATTCGCGGATGCGGAAGATCGACAACAGGAAGAACATCACCGCCGACAGGAACACCGCACCCAGCGCAACCTGCCAGGTATGGCCCATGTGCAGCACCACGGTGTAGGTGAAGAAGGCGTTCAGGCCCATGCCCGGCGCCAGCGCGATCGGGTAGTTGGCGATCAGGCCCATGGTCGCCGAACCAATGGCCGCGGCCAGGCAGGTGGCGACGAAGATCGCACCTTTGTCCATGCCGGTCTCGCCCAGGATGCTGGGGTTGACGAACAGGATGTAGGCCATGGCCAGGAAGGTGGTGACGCCCGCAAGAATCTCGGTGCGCACATTGGTGTCGTGTGCTTTTAGTTGAAACAGCCTTTCCAGCATGCCCGCTCCCCAAGGCGCCCCCGGCGCCGTGATATGTATCGACCCCATCAGCAAAGCACAGACCGTACCGGTTGCCGTGGTTTTATCTGGGGCGGAAAAAAGCCGCGCATCATACCAGCATGCTCGGCAGGGGCCTATGGCCTTCGGGGAATGGCTTTCCCATCGCCTGTGGCAGTGGGTTTAGCTGTGAAGAGGCCAGTACCGCCGAGCCATCAACCGCTGTGCAAGCGGTCGCGTTTGGCCAGGGTCGGGAACAATTTTATCCACACCCCGGTCACCACCAGCGTGCCCACGCCCCCCAGCACTACCGCCGGCACTGTGCCAAACCAGTGCGCGGTGACCCCCGATTCGAATTCACCGAGCTGGTTCGAGGCACCGATGAACAACCCGTTCACAGCGCTCACCCGCCCGCGCATCTCATCCGGCGTTTCCAGTTGCACGAACGAACTGCGAATGACCATGCTGATCATGTCTGCCGCACCCAGCACGACCAGCACCGCCAGCGAGAACCAGAACGACGTCGACAGGCCAAATGCGATGGTCGCCACGCCAAACACGCCCACGGCGGTGAACATGGTGCGGCCTACCTTGCGCTCGAACGGGAAGCGCGCCAGCCACAGCGACATCAGCAACGCCCCCACCGCCGGTGCCGAGCGCAGCAGGCCCAGGCCCCAGGGGCCGGTCAGCAGGATGTCCTTGGCGAACACCGGCAACAACGCGGTGGCACCGCCCAGCAACACGGCGAACAGGTCCAGCGAGATGGCGCCAAGGATGTCTGGCCGGCTGCGGATGAAGCGGATGCCGGCCAGCAGCGACTCCAGGCTGGCACGGCCACGCTGGGCCACTTGCTGGCGTGCGTCCAGGCTCAATGTCAGTGCACAGGCAATGGCGTACAGCGCCACGGTCGGGCCATACACCCAGATACTGCCAAAGGCATACAGCAACCCGCCGACCGCCGGGGCGACGATGGTGGCTGCCTGGGTCGCCGAGGCCGAGGCTGCCACCGCCCGTGGGAACAACCCCGGCGGCACCACATTGGGCAGCAGGGCCTGGGTGGCCGGCATCTCGAACGAGCGCGTGGCGCCCAGCAGGAAGGCCAGGGCGAAGATCAGCTCGCGGCTGACATTGTCGGTGGCGCTGCCCACTACCAGCGCCAGGGCAATCAGCCCCTGCAGGCTTTGGCACAGGGCCGCGACCTTGCGCCGGTCATAGCGGTCGGCGACATGCCCGGTGTGCAGCATGAACAGCACCCGTGGGGCGAATTCGACCAGGCCGACCAGGCCCAGGTCGAGCACATTGCCGGTGAGCTGGTAGAGGTGCCAGCCAATGGCCACGGTGAGCATCTGGAAGCCGCTGGCAGTGAACACACGGGCCAGCCAGAAGGCGAGGAAGGGGCGATGATGGCGCAACAACTGCGGTGCGGAATCGGACATCGGAAACCTGTGGCCTCGGCGCAGTAGAGGGGCCGGCAGATTATCATCTGTTTGTAACAAGCAGTTACTGTTTGCCGTGATCGGCACTTTTTCACAAGTTCTGAAAGAGGGTGGGGCAACAGGTCACGCGGCAATCAACCACACGGCCTGGCTGGCTATTCAGGACTATGCTTGCAGTCAGTCGTTGATCTGGATCAATCGTTGTATTTGCAACGAACCGGCAACGATGTGGCCCTTGGGCCGGAATCCCTGCGATTGCACAGAACAATTCAAACTCGCCGCACTCGATACCGTGGGGGCAGTAGGCGCAAAGGCCACGAGCCCGAACGCCGGATTATCTGAAGAGGAAGCACTATGTTCGGTTTAGAGGCCCTAGATCTCGCCCGAATCCAGTTTGCGTTTACCGTGTCCTTTCACATCCTGTTCCCGGCCATCACCATTGGCCTGGCGAGCTATCTGGCGGTCCTTGAAGGCCTTTGGCTGCGGACCCACCACCAGGTCTACCGTGACCTATACCACTTCTGGTCGAAGATCTTCGCCGTCAACTTCGGTATGGGCGTGGTCTCCGGCCTGGTCATGGCCTATCAGTTCGGCACCAACTGGAGCCGCTTCTCCGATTTTGCCGGCGCCGTCACCGGCCCCTTGCTGACCTATGAGGTGCTGACGGCGTTCTTCCTCGAGGCAGGCTTCCTGGGCGTCATGCTGTTTGGCTGGAACCGTGTGGGCCGTGGCCTGCACTTCTTTGCCACGGTCATGGTGGCGCTGGGTACGCTGGTCTCGACCTTCTGGATCCTGGCATCCAACAGCTGGATGCAGACCCCGCAAGGCCACGAAATCATCGATGGCCGGGTGGTGCCGGTGGACTGGCTGGCGGTGATCTTCAACCCCTCGTTCCCCTACCGGCTGATGCACATGGCCACCGCCGCGTTCGTCGCCACCGCTTTCTTCGTCGGTGCATCGGCGGCCTGGCACCTGCTGCGCGGGCGTGACAACCCGGCCGTGCGCACGATGCTGTCGATGGCCATGTGGATGGCGCTGATCGTCGCGCCGGTCCAGGCGGTGATCGGTGACTTCCACGGCCTCAACACGCTCAAGCACCAGCCCGTGAAGATCGCGGCCATCGAAGGCCATTGGGAGAACGTGCCGGGCGAGCCGACCCCGCTGATCCTGTTCGGCATCCCCGACATGAAAGCCGAGACCACGCGCTTCAAGGTCGAGATCCCGGCCCTTGGCAGCCTGATCCTGACCCACAGCCTGGACAAGCAAGTGCCGGCGATGAAGGAATTCCCGGCGGCGGACCGGCCCAACTCGACCATCGTGTTCTGGTCGTTCCGGGTCATGGTCGGGCTGGGCTTGCTGATGATCTTCGTTGGCCTGTGGAGCCTGTGGCTGCGCAAGCGCGGCACGCTCTACAGCTCCAGGCCGTTCCTGTACCTGACCCTGTGGATGGGCCCCTCTGGCCTGATCGCCATCCTGGCGGGCTGGTTCACCACCGAAATCGGCCGCCAGCCGTGGGTGGTGTATGGCCTGATGCGCACCTCCGAAGGGGTGTCCAACCACAGTTATGTGCAGCTCGGCTTTACCCTGGTGGCGTTCGTGGTGGTGTACTTCGCGCTGTTCGGCACCGGCCTTGGCTACATGATGCGCCTGGTGCGCAAAGGGCCGCAGACGGGCGAGGGTGATGAACCCAACCCGGGTGGCCCAGGCCAGAAACGCACGCCGGCGCGGCCGTTGTCCGCCGCCGATGATGGCCATGAGGCCGACACTGCCAGCCTGAGCAAGGGGAACTGAGCCATGGGTATCGACCTTCCGCTGATCTGGGCCGTGATCATCATCTTCGGCGTCATGATGTACGTGGTGATGGATGGTTTCGACTTGGGCATCGGCATGCTCTTCCCCTTCGTCAAGGGCGAGCGTGACCGTGATGTGATGATGAACACCGTCGCCCCGGTATGGGACGGCAACGAGACCTGGCTGGTGCTGGGTGGCGCCGGGCTGTTCGGGGCCTTCCCGATGGCCTATTCGGTGGTGCTTGAAGCCTTGTACCTGCCGCTGATCCTGATGCTGATCGGGCTGATCTTCCGTGGCGTGGCCTTCGAGTTCCGCTTCAAGGCCAAGGACGACAAGCGCCACATCTGGGACAAGGCGTTCATCTGGGGTTCGCTGATCGCCACCTTCTTCCAGGGGGTTGCCCTGGGCGCGTTCATCGAGGGCTTCAAGGTGGTCGACCGCCACTATGCCGGTGGCACGCTCGACTGGCTGACCCCGTTCAGCCTGTTCAGCGGCCTCGGCCTGATCGTCGCCTACACCCTGCTGGGCTGCACCTGGTTGATCATGAAGACCGAAGGGCCGCTGCAACTGCAGATGCATGACCTGGCAAGGCCGCTGGCGCTGGTGCTGCTGGTGGTGATCGGTATCGTCAGCCTGTGGACGCCGATCGCCTACCCGCAGATCGCCGATCGCTGGTTCAGCATGCCCAACCTGATCTGGTTCATGCCGGTGCCGATCCTGGTGCTGGTGACCTTCTACGGGTTGCTCAAGGCAGTCGCACGCAATGCCAACTACACGCCGTTCCTGCTGACCCTGGTGCTGGTGTTCCTCGGCTATAGCGGCCTGGGCATCAGTGTGTGGCCGAACATCATCCCGCCGTCGATCTCGATCTGGGATGCCGCGGCGCCGCCGCAGAGCCAAGGGTTCATGCTGGTGGGGACGTTGTTCATCCTGCCGTTCATCCTTGGCTATACCTTCTGGAGCTACTACGTGTTCCGCGGCAAGGTGACCCACGAAGACGGCTATCACTAGGAGGGCCGCATGATGACCGGCAAGCATGGTGTAGAAGAGAAAAAGCCCTTGTGGCAGCGGCTGGGTTGGCTGGTGCTGATCTGGGCGATGAGCGTGGCGGCCCTGGGGGTGGCGGCCTGGGTAATGCGGCTGTTCATGGGGGCAGCCGGC
>NZ_JANIAG010000162.1:0-12824 GCF_028682155.1 Pseudomonas sp. 39004 | reverse complement strand
GGCCTGCGTCTTGTGCGCCAGCAAGGTGTAGATACAAGGCAGCACAAACAAGGTAAACAGCGTCCCGATCGACATCCCGGTTGCAATCACCGTCCCGATATCGAACCGGCTCACCGCCCCCGCACCGGTCGCCAGGATCAACGGCACCATGCCGAACACCATTGCCGCAGTGGTCATCAGCACCGGGCGCAGGCGAATGGCTGCCGCTTCCTCGATCGCCTCGCGCACGCTCAAGCCTTTTTCTTCGCGCAACTGGTTGGCGAACTCGACGATCAGAATGCCGTGCTTGCTGATCAGCCCGATCAGGGTCACCAGCCCCACTTGGGTGTAGATGTTCATGCTGGAGATGCCCAGGAACAGCGGCAGCAGCGCACCGCAGATCGACAACGGCACCGTCACCAGAATCACCAAGGGGTCACGGAAGCTCTCGAATTGCGCGGCCAGCACCAGGAAGATGATCGCCAGCGCCAGGCCGAAGGTCACCCACAGGGCGCTGCCTTCCTGGACGTATTGGCGTGCCACCCCGGCATAGTCGAAGGCGAAACCTTCCGGGGCCTCTTCGCGGGCGATGGCCTGCACGGTCTGCAGGGCCTCGCCCAGGCTGACCATGGGCACGCCCTGGATGATCGCCGAGTTCAACTGCTGAAACTGGTTGAGCTGGCGCGGGCGGGCGCGGTCGCTGAGGGTAATCAGGGTCGACAGGGGCAGCAACTGGCCCTGGTCGTTCTTCACGTAGTAGTTGTTCAGCCAGCCGGGGTTGTCGCGGTACGGCCGCTCGACCTGGGCAATCACCTTGTAGCTGCGGCCCTCCAGGGTGAAACGGTTGATTTCCGCCTCGCCCAGCAAGGTCGCCAGCGTGCCGCCCAGGGTGTCCATCGAAACCCCCATCTGCGCCGCTTTGGCACGGTCGATATCGACCACCACCTCAGGTTTGTCGAAGGCCAGGTCGATGTCGAGGAAGGCGAACTTGCCTGACGCTTGGGCGCGGGTCTTGATGCGCTGAGCTACCTCCAGCAGCGCCGGATAATCCCCGGCGGTGTTGATCACAAACTGGAACGGCAGGCCCTCACCGGTGCCGGGCAGCGATGGCAGGTTGAAGCCGAAGATCTGCAGGCCGCCGATTTCCTCAAGCTTGGCCTGCACCAGCGGCAGCAGCTCCATCTGCGTACGTTCGCGCTCGTTCCACGGCTTGAGCAGGAAGCCGCCGATGCCGCTCTGCACACCGTTGAAGCCGTTGATCTGAAACGACGAGTAGTACTCGGGGAAGGCTTTGAACAGCGGCGTGAACTGGTCGGTGTAGGCATTGAGGTAGTCGAGGTTGGCCGGTTGCGGCGAGCTGCTGATCATGAAAATCACCCCTTGATCCTCGTTGGGCGCCAGCTCGTTCTGGGTGAACTTGAGCAGTACCGGGATCAGGCACAGGATGATGACCGCGAACACCAGCACCACCGGCCGGCTGTTCAGGGTGGCGTGCAGCAGGCGCTGGTAGCGCACCTTTAGGCGCTCGAACAGCCGGTCGAGGCGGTGGGCAAGGCCTGTGGCGTTCTGTTCCGGGCGCAGCAGCAGCGCGCACATCATGGGTGAAAGGGTCAGCGCGACGATGCCGGAGATGATTACCGCACCGGCCAGGGTCAGCGCGAACTCCTTGAACAGCGCTCCTGTAAGCCCGGTCAAAAAGCCGATAGGGGCATACACCGCCGCCAGGGTGATGGTCATCGAGACCACCGGCATGGCGATTTCCCGGGCACCTTCGAGCGCCGCATCGAACGGCGATTTACCTTCTTCCATGTGCCGGTGGATGTTTTCCACCACGACGATGGCGTCGTCCACCACCAGGCCGATCGCCAGCACCATCGCCAACAGGGTCAACAGGTTGAGCGAGTAGCCCATCATCTGCATGAAGAACAGCACGCCGATCATCGACAACGGGATGGTCACCACCGGGATCAGCACCGAGCGCAGGGCACCGAGGAACAGGAACACCACGACGATGACAATCAGCACCGCTTCGCCGAGGGTCTTGATCACCTCGTCGATGGAGGCCTGGATGAACAGCGTGGCGTCGTAGGCAATCGACACCTTCAGCGCCGAGGGCAGCTGGCTCTCAAGCTCCGGCATGATGCGCCGGACTTCCTTGATCACTTCCAGCGGGTTGGCGGCCGGAGTGGCCTTGATGCCGATGTAGACCGAGGGAATGCCGTCGAACGAGCTGACCGTGTCGTAGTTTTCTGCGCCCATCTCGACCCGTGCCACATCACCCAGCAACACCCGGCCGTCGCCACTGGTCTTGACCGGCAGGGCGGCGAACGCCTCGGCAGACTTGAGCTCGGTGCTGGCATTGATGCTGGTGACCACGTACTCGCCCTTCACCTCGCCGGCAGCGGAGAGGAAGTTGTAGCGGCGCACGGCGCTGGTCACGTCGGTTGCCGAGAGGCCGAAGCCGGCCAGCTTCACCGGGTCGATCCAGATGCGCATGGCGAACACCTGGTTGCCGAGAATCTCGGCCTCGGCCATGCCCGGCAGGGTGGCAAGCTTGGGCTGGATCACCCGTGACAGGTAGTCGGTGATCTGCGGGTTGCTCATTTCCTTGCTGTAGAAGCTGATGTACATCAGCGCCGAGGCATCGGCGGCCTCCTTGCTCAACACCGGGTCTTCGGAGTCTTGCGGCAGCTTGTTGCGCACCTCGTTGGCCTTGGCCAGCAGTTCGGTGAACAAACGGTCACTGTCGGCGCCAATGCGCGCATAGATGGAGATGATCGAGAAGTTCTGCCGGCTCACCGAGGTCATGTAGTCGATGCCTTCGGCGCTGGCCAGGCTTTGCTGCAGGGGCTGGGTGATATAGCCCTGGATGGTTTCGGCGTTGGCACCCGGGTAGGCGGTGGTCACCGTGATCAGGGCGTTCTCCATTTGCGGGTACTGGCGGATCTGCAGTTTGCTCCAGGCCTGAAAGCCCAGCAGCAAGATCAGCAGGCTGACGACGCTGGCCAGGACCGGGCGGCGGATGAACGGGTCGGTGAACGCCATGCCTGCCTCCTGTCAGTCTTTGTGCGGGGTGCCGTGATCAGGCGTGAGCGCCTTGTCCTGGCCAATGCGGATCGCCGCGCCCGGGGTCAGTTTCAGCTGCCCGGCGGTGACCACCTGCTCGCCAGCCTTCAGGCCCTTGCTGACCACCACCACGCCGTCGCGGCGCTCGCCGGTCTGCACGGTGCGTTGCTCGGCGCTGAGCCGGGGTTGGCCATCGTCGGTTTTCTCTGGGGTGCCGTCCTCGCCCTGCTTGGGTGTGGCGACATACACCGAGTTGCCATACAGGGTGTAGGTGATGGCGCTTTCCGGTACCACCACGCGCGGCTGCGGGTCGGGCAACAGGATCAGCAAGTTGGCAAACATGCCCGGCAGCAGCTTGCCGTCGGGGTTGGCCAAGGTGGCGCGGGCCAGCAGGTTGCGGGTGGTTTCCTCGACCTTGGGGTTGATGGCGCTGAGGCTGGCGGGGAAGGTCTGGCCGGGGTAGGCCGCCACCTGCAGCAACACCTGCTGGCCCAGGCTCAGGTGCGGCAGGGCCTGTTCGGGCACGTTGAAGTCGACGTAGAGGCTGGACAGGTCTTGCAGGGTGGCGATCACGGTGCCGGCTGCCAGGTAGTCGCCGACATCGACCTGGCGGATGCCGATGGTGCCGCTGAAGGGGGCACTGATGCTTTTCTTGGTCTTCGAGGCCTTGAGCTGATCGACCACTGCCTGATTGCGCCGGTACTGGGCGGTGAGGCGATCGTACTCGCCACGGGAAATGGCCGAGTCGACCACCAGCTGGCTGCCCCGGCCGAAATCGACCTTGGCCAGGCCCAGGTCGGCCTGGGCGGTGCCGAGCAGGGCGGTTTCCTGGTCGTCGTTGAGTTGCAGCAGCAGTTGCCCGGCCTTGACCTTCTGGCCGGAGTCGAAGTGCAGGCTTTTGACGATGCCTTCGACTTCAAGGCTCAGCTCGACGCCTTGCAATGCCTTGAGGCTGCCGACGGCGGGCAGGCGCTCTTGCCACTGGCGTTCTTCGGCCAGCGCCGCTGCCACGGTGATGGGCGGTTTGGGGGCAGTGAACACCTGGATCTGCTGGTAGATCGAGTAGGCCTTGTAGCCCCCCAAGGCCAACACGATCAGCAGAACGACGGCCAACATGATGAGCATGCGGCGGCGCAGCATAGGTCCGGTTCCTTGGATACGTGGTTGTTATTCGTTTTGACACGACAACGGGCGACCCTGCCCACGTGTGGATGGGGCAAGTATTGACTGTTTTTGGCAGGATGGGGAATTGCTTTGTGTGTGCTGGCCTCGCGAAGAGGCCAGTATTGGCAGCCGAGAAGATCAGGCCAGGTGCAAGTGGTTGTCCCAGAATCCGGAAGGCAGCTGCATCGGTTGCCCGATCAGCTCCGCTTTGCGGCAATCGTAAAAGCGGCAACGCCCCTGCCCGGAAGTCACGACAAAGCCATCTTTCACCGCACCTACCCCAGCGCAATCGGGCATTGGTGCATCCAGCTTCACCGCTCCACTGTCCAGGTCCCAGACGAACAAGCGGTTGGCCCGCGGCGCCGTCAGCGCCACCAGCCGCAAGTCGCTGTGAATGGCAACGCTGGCGGTGTACTGGGCCATGGCCTGCAACTGCCGCTCCGGCACCGGAAAGGCCTTGAACGGCTCGCCCGGGCGCTTGATGGCCAGCAGCTCGGCCGTCTCATCGGCGTCGCCCATGAACTGCTGGCAGGCGGCGATGGTGCCGTCGTCGCCAATAGCCAGGTGACGCACGCTGTTCATCTGCTGGGCGAGGGTTTCCTTGCTCAGCAGGGTGCCGTCGCGCTGCATCAGCACCAGGCTCGGTTGCATGGCGTCGAGGTTCATCTCCACGCGGCTTTCGGCCTCGGTGCGGATGCCGCCGTTGGCCACCACCAGTGTTTCGCCGTCTGGTAGCCAGGCCACTTCATGCGGGCCGATACCGTGGGTCGAGAGCTCGCCGCTGTGCACCAGGCGTTCGCCCTCGAAACGGTAGACGCCCAGCACGCCGCGCCCAGGGTCGCGGGTATCGTTCTCGGTGGTGTACAGCCACTCGCCATCCTTGTGGATGACCGCGTGGCCGTAGAAGTGGCGGTTGGGCTGCGAGGTCACGGTTTGCAGCAGACGCCCGTCGCGCAGGTCGACCAGGTAGCTTTCGGTACCCGGGCGGCGGGCGACGAACAGGGCGATCGGCAGCTCGGGGTGGTTGATGATGGCGTGGCAACGCTGGGCAACCTGGGTGCTGAACACCTGGGTGCCGTCCAGGCGAAACCCGACGGCGTAATGCTTGCCATCGCCATCGTCACGCGCCGAGAGCAGCAGAGGTTCGCCGCCTTTGTTGCGCAACAGGCTCCAGCCGCCCAGGGTCAGGGCGCTGAGCAATACACTACCGAGTTTGAGGGCCTGGCGTCGCAGCATGATCAGTCACCGTCGTTGGCATTGAAGCCCAGCTGGATGTTCAACGCCTTGGCCAGCTCGCCTTCGTGCAGGCGGTGGACGACGTTGAGGCTGTCGTAGATCTGGTTGAGGGTCTGCTTGCCGGCGTCATCGGCCAGCAGCTCGCCGAGGGTCTTCTGGTTGTCGGCCAGCAGTTTGATGGACGTAGCGTAAGCCTCGTCGATCTTGCCCGCCAAGGCCTTCTGGTCGCTGCCCAGCAGGCCGCGCAAGCCCTGGTTGTCGACCCCGACCCAGACCGCCTGGGCAGCCTTCAGGCTGGCCTCCAGGCTCTTGAGCGAAGAATGGCTGCGCCAGGCTTCGGCCTGCAGCGGCTGGACGATGCCCTTGCTCTGCCGGCCCATGGGGGCGCCGAGCTTTTTCTTCAGGGTATCCAGGGCGGTGACCTGTGCGCGCAGCAGATCGGCGATGGCCTCGTGGGAGTCGGCGTAGCGCTGGTTGGGGAACTTGGTCATCTGCGAGAGCATGCCGTCGGTGCTGTTCCAGCCCTTGAGGATCTCTTCGGCCAGGGCCTTCTGGTGGTCGGCGATGGCCACCAGCAATGGGCAGTAGCGGGCCTTCTGTTCAGGCGTGGCAACATCCGGCTTGCTGTCGAAGAGGATGTACTCGTAGGCCGACAGGCCGCGCACCACGACGCTGGCCTTGCCCAAGGTAGCGGCATCGACGGGCTTGTCGGCGTTGACCAGTTGCTCGACCTGGCGGCCGACCAGGTTCTTCTTGTCGGGCCAGAACTGCACCTGCCAAGGACGGTTGCCTTCGGCCAGTGGGCCGACCAGCAAGGGTTGCAGCTCGGCCCAGGCCTTTTGCGCAGTAAGGAAGTCGGCGCGGGCGGTGTCCAGGCTGGCCTTGCCTTCGCAATAGGCCAAGGCGCTGACGGCCAACTGGCGGTCGGCTTCGACCCAGCGGCTGTAGGTGGGCAGGATCACCTGCTTGGCGATGGCGGCGGAGGTCACCGCTTGCGGGTCCTGCGGCGAGCAGGCGCCGAGGGCGAGTGCGGCGAGGCTGGTGAACAACAGTTTAGGTCGGAACATGCCCGGCTCCTTGCGCGTTTAAAGTGAATTCAGGAAAGCCAGCAACGCGGCGCGCTGCTCGGCATTGAAGGTGAGTACGAAGTTGCGCGCCGCTTGCGCTTCGCCACCGTGCCAGAGCACGGCTTCGAGCAGGTTGCGGGCGCGGCCGTCGTGCAGGAACTGGCTGTGGCCACTGACCGTTTCGCTCAGGCCTATGCCCCACAGCGGCGGGGTGCGCCAGTCCTGGCCATTGGCGGCGAATTCGGTGCGTTCATCGGCCAGGCCCGGCCCCATGTCATGCAACAGCAGGTCACTGTAGGGGCGGATCACCTGGCCGGCCAGCTCAGGCTCTGCGGCGTTTGCGGCGGTGGTGAATTGCGGGGTATGGCAGCCTTGGCAACCGGCCTGGAAGAACAGGTTCTTGCCCGCCAGCACCTGCGGCGAACCCACGTCACGACGGGCAGGCACTGCCAGGTTGCGGGTGTAGAAGGTCACCAGGCGCAGGATGTTGTCGCTGACTTCCTTTTCGCCACCGTTGCCATCGCCATTGGGGGCGGCCAGGCAGTCGACTTGCGCCGCGGTGCAGTCGTCCTTGGGTTGCAGGGTGGTGGTCAGGCCCATGTCGCCGGCAAACGCATGGACGTTCTGCTGGTTGACGTTGGGTTGCCCGGCTTTCCAGCCGAAGCGGCCAACCACGGTTTTGCCCTCGGCGTCGTCCCAGACCCGGTTGGCACGGCCACGGATACCATCGCGGTTGCGGTCGTCCGGGTCTTCGTTGGCCAGGATATCGGCTTCGGGGATGGCTTCGAGCAGGCCAAGGCCGATCATCGGCGGCGCCACGCGGGCCGAGAAACGGGTGTCGGGGTGCATCGCGCCGTAGCCAAGCTGGGTGATCTGCAGGCTTGGGCGGCGCAGCTCGAGCTGATGGCCGTCCTTGAAGGTGACAGCCTGGTTGGCGTAGGTCACCCGCACCTTGCCCTCCGGCGCCACCCCGGGGATGGCCATGTCCTGCAGCTGGGTGCCGTATACCGGCTCGGGGACCACGCCCAGGCGTTCGATCACCTTGGCCAGGTAAGGCTGGTCGGGGATCGACAGGCGCACCAGCATCGACACCGCGTTGCTGTCATCGAGCGCTGGCGGGTGGCCACGGCCATCGCGTACGTGGCAGTTCTGGCAGGCATTGGTGTTGAACAGCGGGCCGAGCCCATCGCGCGCGGTGGTGGTGGACGGGGCGATCACCCACGGGTTGCGAAAGAAGCTGTTGCCGACGGCGAAGTCCAGGCGCCGCTCGGGCGAGAGGTTGGCCGAAGGCAGGGAGTAGGCATTGCGATCACTGCGCTGGACCGTCGCCTTGCCACCCGACAGCGCTTCGCCGGGCTCGGCCTGGGTGAAACGCGGGGCGTCATCACAGGCAGCGAGGGCAAAGGCCAGCAGCAGAGGAGAGAGTCGGAACAGCGACGAGGACATCTAGAACCCTGGGCGTGAGCGAAAAACCGGCGTGCAAGCTTAGCAAAGTGGGGATGTTTGAATAAGAGCAATTTGCAATTGCTGGATGAAATCAGTGTCAGGCAGGACAAAACAAAAAAGGCGACCCGAGGGCCGCCTTCTTCAGAACCGCTACAGCAGGGATCAGAATTCGTGATCGGCCGTGTCCGGGTTCAGGTTGGTAATGCCCAGCTTGCCTGCGGCTTGCTCGATCGCACCGGTCTGCTTGACCAGGGAAGCGATGGCATCACGCACGATCTGGTTGCCGGCCGCATTGTCGGCGGCGATCAGCTGGTCGTAGTGCTCGCCCTTCAGGGCGTGGTCGACGATCACCTGGATCTTCGCTTCGGTGGCTTCCAGGTCGGCCTTCAGGGTGGCGTCGGTGGCCGGGTCAACCTTGGCCACCAGCGACGACAGGCTCGGGCCGGTCACCTTGCTGCCATCCGGGCGGGTGTACTCGCCCAGGTAGACGTTGCGGATGCCCTTGGCGTCGTAGAAGTGCGAGTAGTGGGTGTTGTCACTGAAGCAGTCGTGCTCGTCTTCAGGCGAGTTGGCTTCCAGCGAGACTTTCATGCGCTCGCCCGCCAGTTCGCCCAGCGACAGGCTGCCCATGCCGAACAGCATCTTGCGCAGGCCGTCGTTGACCGACTCGGCTTCCAGCTTGGCGCGGTAGTTGTCGGCGACGTTCGGTGCCCAGTTGCCGACCATCTCTTCGAGGTCCTTGACCAGCAGGTCGGTGACCGCTTTCAGGTAGGCACGACGGCGGTCGTTGTGGCCGCCGGTGGCGCCGTTGCCTTCCAGGTAGTCGGAGGCTGGGCGGTTGCCGGCGCCCGGGCCGGTGCCGTTCAGGTCCTGGCCCCAGAGCAGGAATTCGATGGCGTGGTAGCCGGTGGCGACGTTGGCTTCGGAGCCGCCCAGCTCGTTCAGGCTGGCCAGCTTCTCTGGGGTGATGTCCTTGACGTCGACCTTCTCTTCGCCGACCTGGATCTCGGTGTTGGCGATGATGTTGGCGCTGGCGGCCGGGTTGCCCAGGGCGTGCTCGTAGCTCTTGTCGACGTAGTCGATCAGGCCTTCGTCCAGCGGCCATGCGTTAACCTGGCCTTCCCAGTCATCGATGATGGTGTTGCCGAAGCGGAAGGCTTCGCTCTGCAGGTACGGCACACGCGAGGCGAACCAGGCTTCCTTGGCGGCCTTCAGGGTTTCGTCGTTGGGCTGGGCAAGGAACGCGTCGACAGCTGTCTGCAGGGTCTTGGCGGTGCTCAGCGAGTCGCTGTACACGGCGTAGACCAGTTCGGCGTAGTGCTTGACCACCGCCTTGCCAGCCACTTCATCGACAGCCCCAGGCGCCGCAGCGGGGGTGCTGGCGGCAGCAGGTGCCTGAGCTTGCGGAGCGGCAGCCTTGTCATCTTTTTCGCCGCAACCGGCGAGAGCGATGGCGATGGCCAGCAGACTGGCGGAGGCCAGAGGCATTCGAATCATTATTGGTTTCCCTGCGTCGTGTGGTTGGACCGTGCGGCGTGGCACGCGAAACCGCAACATCATGCGAAAGATTTGCATTTGCTGTAAAGGGGCGAACGCGCAATTCATGTAAATGCCGGTCACGGCCTGTAACCGGGGGCGCCAGCGGCTAGAACATCGAGACCTGGTTGCGCTGGGCCTGCTTGAGGAAGTTGGTCAGCTCGCGGGCCGACAGGGGCTTGCTGTAGTGGTAGCCCTGACCCTCGTGGCAACCCTGGGCGATGATGTAGGTCTCCTGCTCGGCGGTTTCCACGCCTTCGGCGATTACCTGCATGCCCAGGCTCTTGCCCAGCTGGATGATGGCACGGACGATGGTGGCGTCGTCATCGTCGTCGAGCAGGTCCTGGACGAAGCTCTTGTCGATCTTGATCTTGTCCAGCGGCAACGACTTCAGGTAGCTGAGCGAGGAGTAGCCGGTGCCGAAGTCGTCGATGGCGATCAGCGCCCCGGAGCGGCGCAGGCTGAGCAGGTGCTGGGCGGCCGTGCTGATGTCTTCCATCAGGCCGGTCTCGGTGACTTCCAGCTCCAGGCTGCGCGGTGGCAGGCGATAGGCTTGCAGCAGGTTGTTGACCACCCGCGGCAGCTCGCTGTGGTGCAGTTGCACGGTCGACAGGTTGACCGCCATGCGCAGGTCGCTGAAGCCCAGGTCGTGCCATTCGCGCAGCTGCCGGCACGCCTGGTCGAGCACCCATTCGCCGATGGTGATGATGTTGCCGTTCTGCTCGGCCAGCGGGATGAACTGGTCGGGCGGGACCATGCCCAGCTCCGGGTGCTGCCAGCGCAGCAGGGCCTCGACGCCGACCACACGGTGGTCGCGGTAGCTGATCTGCGGCTGGTACACCAGGTACAGCTGATTGCGCGGCAGCGCTTCGCGCAGGTCTTTTTCCAGCTCGCGGCGGCGGCGCATCTCGCTGTCGACGCTGGCGATGTAGAACTGGTAGCGGTTGCGCGAGCGGGCCTTGGCCAGGGTCATGGTCTGTTCGGCTTTCTGCAGCAGCTTCTCGGTGCTGTCGCCGTCTTCGGGGAACAGGGTGATGCCGATGGTGGCGCGCAGGCGGATCTGATGGTGGTCGAGGTCGAACGGCACTTCCAGGTCGTCGAGGATGCTCTGGGCCAGCTCGGCCGCTTCATAAGGCTGCTCGATATTGGCCTGGACCAGGGCGAACTGGTCGCCCCCCAGCCGCGCCAGCGCCCCCAGGCGGCCACTGTGGGCCCGCAGGCGGTCGGCCAGGGCCAGCAGCAACTGGTCACCGACCTGGTAGCTGAACTGCTCGTTGATGCCCTTGAAGTCGTCCAGGCCCACGCACAGCACCGCCACGCGATGCTGCAGGCGCCCGCCATCGACGAGGATTTTGTCCAGTTGCTGCTGCAGTTGCTGGCGATTGGGCAGGCCGGTCAGGAAGTCGTACTGGGCCATACGTTGCAGGCTGTTCTCGGCTTCATGGCGCAGGTGGGTATTGCGCTCGATGGAAGCCAGCAACTGGTTGGCGGTGTTGACCCAGAGCCCCAGTTCGTTTTTCTCGTGGCCCTTGAGCAGGGGAATCTGGTGTTGGCTGGGGCGGTCGGGGTTGATCTGGGTCAGGTGCTCGATGATCTTCGACAGCGGCTTGGTCAATAGCCAGTGGTAGACCAGGTACAGCACCAGGCCCATGGCCAGGGCACGCAGCACGCCAGAGATGAAGATGATCACTGCATTGATCAGGAAGTCTTCGCCATAGGACGAGGTGTCGAGGGTGATGCTCAGGTCGCCGTAGTATTCGCTGTAGGGGCCGCGGCCGACCAGTTGGGTGGTGTAGGTGCGTTCCTGGCCGAGAATCAGGTCGGTCAGCCAGCGCATCGACATGTCCTGCAGCGGGCGGGACTTTTCTGCCAGCATGGTTTCGTTGGGGTGGCCGATGGACGCCATGCGTACCGATTCGTCCTGGAACAGGCCTTCCATGACCTGCATGCCCATCTCCCGGTCAAGGCTGTACACCGCCTGGGTCGAAGGGTCGCGGAACATGTCGAGGATGCGCTGGGCATCGTTGTTGACAGCCTGGCGGGTCTTGTAGGTGTCATAGACAATTTGCGCACAACTGAGCACGACGCCCACTGCGAGCGCCGACAGCAGCACGACCCTGAGCAACTTGACCGACAAGCTGTTCCGCAATTCCAGCTTCAATGGGGTTTCCTTAATCCATGCGCATGGCATCATTTTGCCATCAATGAAACCAATACACTATCGGCCGGTGTGCCACGGACACAGCGCGAGGAGCGGGGTTGTCCTTGGCAGTATATCGGTCGCCTGGCCCTGCAACTTGAGTGCGCTGTATCAACTTTCCAGAGGTTTGATGTTAGCGCGCAATCCTGGCTGAGCAAGAGGCCATGACCTGCGCATAAAAAAACCCGGCACCAGGGCCGGGTTCTTCGTTCAAGGCTGAATAAGCATCAGGCCTTGAAGGTGTTGCCTTCGAACTGTTCGGCAACGAATGCCCAGTTGACCAGGTTCCAGAACGCCTCGACGTACTTCGGACGTACGTTGCGGTAGTCGATGTAGTAGGCGTGTTCCCAGACGTCGCAGGTCAGCAGCGGGGTGTCGCCGTTGGTCAGCGGGTTGCCGGCGCCGATGGTGCTGGCCAGGGCCAGGGAACCGTCAGCTTTCTTCACCAGCCAGCCCCAGCCGGAACCGAAGGTGCCAACCGAAGTCTTGGTGAACTCTTCCTTGAACTTGTCGAAGGAACCGAAGGCGGTGTTGATGGCTTCGGCCAGGGCACCGGTCGGTTGACCACCGGCATTAGGTGCCAGGCAGTTCCAGTAGAAGGTGTGGTTCCAGACTTGAGCGGCGTTGTTGAAGATGCCACCCGAAGAGGTCTTGACGATCTCTTCCAGGGTCTTGCCTTCGAATTCGGTGCCTGGGACCAGGTTGTTCAGGTTCACGACATAGGTGTTGTGGTGTTTGTCGTGGTGATACTCCAGGGTTTCCTTGGAGATGTGCGGCTGCAGGGCATCGTGGGCGTACGGCAGCGGCGGCAATTCAAAAGCCATGGTGGATCTCCTGATTCAGGTCTATTTGCGGTTTGCGCAAGGCCGATCACGGGCGGCCCGATAAGCGTCGGCGAGTTTGTACTCTTTGCGACGCAAGGGCTGGATCATAGCACCGGGCCCGGCGCATAACCACGCAACAAACATAGGGAATAGAGGTTCCAGAGCGGTTGGGCGCTGCCGACCAATGGTGTTCGCCGCAGCCCTCGCATCGCCTGTGAGAACGCGCCGCCCGCGCGGCGCATCGCGAGCCAGCTTGCTCCTACATTTGTTTCGGGCCAGTGAGGCCTGTGGCATTTGCGCGCGACC